>JAABTZ010000021.1 GCA_011389605.1 Desulfobacteraceae bacterium | reverse complement strand
GTTTTACAAACACCTTCTGCTGCTCATCTGAAAGCCCGGGCCAGTGCCTGCGCCCCAGGGTCAGCCTGGCCATGAGTTCATAATCAAAGACCGGGTCAATGAGGGACTCTATTCGGTTTCTTTTCTCAGATTCGCTGATATCATCTATCTCCAGAACCTTTATGATATCATTAATCTTTTCCTCCAGCAGATCCCTGGCCGCAACGGAGTTTTGCCTGGCATGCGCAAAAACAAGACTCAGGCAGAATATCAGCAGGATGAGTCCTGCAGCTTGTGCGTATTTTTTCATCTGAGATCACTCCTGTATTTGCTTTTTCCGGTTTTGTTCATATGCATTTCGAATAAAAATATACCAGTCCACTGCATCTTTTTGCAATCTTTCATATTCGCCCAGGCGAAGAGATGTTGAATTGACTATTTCGAGTGCAGAAATTGCCAAAGAGGCTTCAGAAGGCTCAACATAATCCACGGGATTGAGAAACCGGTCAGGGATTCTGGATACGGCATCCCGCAGATTTGAAGGGCCCAGCACGGGCAGCACCAGGTGGAATCCCCCGCCTACTCCATAGTGGCCCAGGGTCTGGCCGAAATCCTCTGGGAAAGCCTCCAGTTGCCACCACCACCGGGCCGGATCAGCCAGCCCGGCCACACCCAGGGTCGTATTAACCACAAAACGGGCTGTTTCAACCCCTGCGCGTTTAATTTTGAACTGAAGCACGTTGTTTACAAACCTTATGGGGTATCCCAGGTTTTTAAAAAACCGCCCAACAGATTTCCGGGCCACAGCCGGGGTGACCTTTGCATAGCCTGTGGCTGCAGGCTTTAGCACCCAGAAATAAAGCCTGTCATTAAACCGGGTCATCCACCGGTTGTATCCGGAAAAGGGATCTGACACGGATTTTGGCTCTGATGAATTAAACTCATCGAATTCGTCAAACTTGTCGAATTCATCAAATTCGTCAAATTCCTCATCTGCCTGACTTTTATCATCAGCCTTCTGAATGGCCGTATCACCGGGACCGGCAGCAATGGAAAAAGTTTCCGCCCCCGGCTGCTGCCCCCAGGCTGAAAAGGCTGCCCCCAAAACAAAAAAACAGCTCAGGAAAAAAAGCCATGCAATCTTTTTTGCCGCAAGGCTTTTCTTTTTTCCGGCCATCAATGAATAAATTTCGTAATCCCGGAGCATCAGGCATCACCTCTTTTTTTGGTTTGCAGAGCCATTGAGGCCGCCGGCCGTCCAGTTATGAAGCCGGCGTATCTCTGCTGCGATTTGCCGCATCTGATCCATGACCCCATCAACGTCAAAAGAAAGCAGGGCGCAGTCCCGGACAACAGGCACACCGTTTATAATCACATGCCGAACGTCACTTCCGCCTGCTGCATACACAAGGTGCGAATAAATGTTGTACATGGGTGTAAGATGCGGCTTTCTGGTATCAATGACAATGACATCGGCTTTTTTCCCGGGTTCCAGCGACCCGGTTTCCCTGTCAAGGCCCAGTGAGCGGGCCGCATCAATGGTGGCCATGCCAAGCACAGTCGGGGCATCCATCACGGTCGGGTCCATAAGGTTTACCTTGTGGATCTTGGCGGCCGTATCCATTTCCATAAACATGTCCAGGTTGTTGTTGCTTGTGGGCCCGTCGGTTCCAAGTCCCACGCAGATTCCGGCTGCCTGCATTGCAGGCACGGGCGCAATGCCGGAAGCTAGCTTCATGTTGCTTTCCGGGTTGTGCGAAACTTTTACGTCATAAGCCTTAAACAGTTCTATGTCAGCATCTGAAACAGCCACGCAGTGACAGGCCAGAAACCTTGGCGACAGCACCCCGATTTCTCCAAGATGGGCCACGGGACTTTTGTGGTAAGTCTTTTGAATCTGTTTTACCTCGCCTGCGGTTTCAGCCACATGCATAATCAGGGGGATGTCGTACTGCTCGGAAATTGCCGCAGCCTGCCTGAGAAGATCGGGATCGCACAAATAAGGAGAATGGGGCTCCACGGCGATTGTAATCAACGGATCATTTTGCCAGCGCTCAATAAGGCCCAGGGTATAATCAAACCCCTTCTCAATGGGCCCGTAATTGGGCGAGTCAAAATCATAGAGCACCTCTCCCACCACTGCCCTCATGCCTGCACGGGATGCCGCCTGCGCCACGGCATCCTCAAACAGGTACATGTCTGAAAAACATGTGGTACCCGAAAGCATCATTTCAGCACATGCAAGCAGTGACCCGGTATAAACCCGGTCCTGAGTCAGCCTGGCTTCTGCGGGAAAAATATAATCATTAAGCCAGGTCATAAGTTCCATGTCATCGGCCAGGCCCCTAAAACAGGTCATGGCCGCATGGGTATGGGTGTTGATAAGCCCGGGCATTATAATTCCGCCTTCGGCATCAATGACAAGGGCTGCATTTTTTACATCCACTTCCGTACCTTGCCCCACTGACGTAATCCTGTCGCCCGACACTGCCACGGCGCCGTTTTCCATGACTGTGCCTTCTTTATCCATGGTAAGCACGGTTCCGTTTACAATAAGCAAATCCGGTCTGCCCGGGTAGCCATCCATTTATATCTCCCTGACAAAATTAGAAATCAACTGTCCCAGTTTTGGAGCGGATTTTTCCGCAGCCCCTATGATCGCTTCAATGGTGGCGGGCTCGGGGTGGTCGGGATCTGCAATATTGGTGATCATGGCAAATCCGCAAACACGCATTTGCCCATGGACGGCCGCAATCACCTCCATAACTGTTGAAAGACCGACAGCATCGGCCCCTATCTGCCTTAAATACCTAAGCTCGGCCGGGGTTTCCAAAGAAGGGCCTTTCAGGCCTGCATACACCCCCTTTTGCAAAACAATTCCAGCCTTTTGAGCCGCCCTGAACCCGCATTCAATAAAACCATGATCATATGCTGCCGACATGTCCGGGAAACGGATCCCCCAATCATCGAAATTTGTCCCCACAAGCGGATTTTCACCGGTGAGGTTTATATGATCGCAAATGGCCATGATATCGCCGGCTGCGTAATCCCGGCAAAGGCCGCCGGCTGCATTGGTTACCACAAGATTTTTTACCCCCAGGACCTGCATCAGCCTTACCGGAAAAGCCACCATAGGCGCGCTGTATCCTTCATAAAGATGAAACCGGCCCTGCATGACAAGTACCCTGCGGCCACAGACCCTGCCTGATATCAGCCTGCCTGCATGGCTTTGCACCGTGGATAATGGAAAATTGGGGATTTGTGCATAATCAACCTGAGAGTCAACCTCCAGATTCATGAGGCTCCCGGAAAGACCGGTGCCGGTAATAACAGCAGTCTGCACTCCGGATCCCAGGCTCTTTTTTACATAACCTGCCGCCTCTGTGACCTGCTTCCGGTATAAATCTTCCTCTTTTTGATTTTTTTGCAAATTCTGCCCCCTGAAATTTGATTAGGATTGCCCGGAAATTGGTGGATCATCTCTTTTAGCACCGAAAAAAAACGTATTATTATATTTTAACGCAAATTCCGTCAAGAACTCAATGTTGGGCCTGACAGTCGTAAAACTTCCTGCAAAAAAAGGACGTCTTATACGATTGGCGCACGGGGGGGTGCTGAGCGGCAATTTGCTCCCTGCTGAGCGCTTGGGCGCTCAATGCGACTCGCAACCCCCCCCGCACTCCCTCCGTGGACAAGTTCCGGGAAAAATTGTGACAAAAAAAACAAATACCATGCATATCATGTCAAAATCCCTGGTATTTAACTTTCAAAGACTTTCGGAGCTTTTACTTGGGCCGGATATGAATTAGAATTATTGACAGGCCGGCCGGAATATGGAAAAGAATGTTTTTGACAAACTTGATGGCACCGTAAAAAGTCCAATATCTGCGTTACGCGCGATTTTTCAGAATTTCACGTACGGCTAAGTACGCTGCATTCTTCAAAATCGCGCAAGCCTTGATCTTGAACTTTTTACGGCACCATCTGAAAATCGACTTTTTACGAGAGTGTCAAAATTAATTGCTTTTAAAAACCTGAAACGCTCAGTTTAGGAATCTGTTGCCTTATTGACAATATAGGCCATCAAGGAGCATTATGGCCGGTTGTCTGCCCAAGTAGCCAGAACACAATGGCCTCCGGCCCGGAGCAGGGATTTGATTTCCTCGCGCATGGGCTTTTTCTTTCGGGCATGAATTGATTTTGCTTTTGACACGCTGCGGGTATATACTTATTGCAAATTCAGATATCAAGCAGGAAGGAGTCTTTATGGAAGATTGCATCAAATTGGGTATCAGCGCCTGTCTGTTGGGGGAAAACGTTCGTTACAACGGCGGGCATAAGCTGGATCACTTTCTGCGCGAAACCCTGGGCAAATACATGGAATATGTGCCCGTGTGCCCGGAAGTTGAGGCCGGCTTCGGGGTCCCAAGGGAGACCATGCAGCTTGTCGGAGACGTGGATGCCCCAAGGCTGGTAAAGACAAAATCCAGGACCGATCATACCGAACAGATGCGGAGTTGGGCTCAAAAAAGGGTTAAAGAGTTGGAACGTGAAAATCTGTGCGGCTATATCTTTAAAAAGGACTCTCCGAGCAGTGGTTTGCTGCGGGTGAAGGTCTACAATGAAAAGGGCATGCCCGAGAAAAAGGGCGTGGGTCTTTTTGCCCGGGAATTTGTCAACCATTTTCCATTAATTCCCGTGGAAGAAGAGGGGCGGCTGCATGATCCGCAGCTTCGGGAAAATTTTATCGAACAGATTTTTACTTTGAAAAGATGGCGGGATACTCTTTTAAAAAATCCAGGCATGCGGGATATTGTGGATTATCATGCAAGAAACAAGCTGCTTTTGATGGCCCACAGCCCCGAGGATGCGCGCAGTATGGGAAAGCTGGTGGCAGGGGCTGCAAAAATGGATCGAAATGCATTCTGCCGGGAGTATGAGGCGCAGTTAATTGCCGCCATGCGCCTTAAGACTACGATCAAAAAGCACGTCAACGTGCTCCAGCACATCATGGGATACTTTAAAAATCAGCTGTCAGCCGATGAAAAGCAGGAATTGCTTGAAACCTTTGAACGCTTCAAGGCGGGCTATCTCCCCCTGCTGGTTCCCATAACACTTTTAAACCACTACATCCGCAAATATGACCAGAAATATCTCGGCCAGCAGACCTATTTAAACCCCCATCCAGTTGAACTAAAGCTTCGGACCTATACCTGATTTGCTGTTTAAATTCCAGCTAAACCGAGCGTTTCAAATTCTTAAATGTTGATTGCACACCAGAAAGTCCAACCTGGAGTTGAAGATATCATGGATTTTATACCCGGCATCCGTCCGGACAAGAAAACCCATAAGCCCGGCTTTTTGTTTGTTTTAAAAAAGGGCCGCCTGCTCATCAAAAACAAAGGCGACAAAAATGATGTGATTCTTCCGGAACCCGGTGATCTTGAAAAAAAAGGTATTAAGCTGATAAAAAAGCAACTCATAGGATCCCTTGCAAATCGTGCCTGTTATGCGGCCACGATTGAAGAAGATGAAATCCTGGCCCAAGAGTTTGCCTTCAAGCCGCTTCGCGCACTTTTAACCGTGCTCGACGAAAACCTTATATGGGCTGCGGGCAGAGCCAACCAGCTTATCCACTGGGAGACGACTCACAATTTTTGCGGAGCATGCGGATCTCCTTTCACGGATAAGCCCGACGAGCATGCCAAGATCTGTTCCGGGTGCGGGCTTGTCAATTACCCCCGGGTAACTCCTGCGGTAATTATGGCCGTGATAAAAGATGACAAGATCCTGCTTGCAAGAAACAGCCAGGCCAGGATGCCATTTTACAGCGTGCTTGCAGGTTTTGTGGAGCCGAGTGAAAGCCTTGAACAGTGTGTTTGCCGCGAGGTAAGAGAAGAAGTGGGTATTGCGGTTGAAAATATCCGCTATTTCGGCAGTCAGCCGTGGCCGTTTCCGGATTCACTGATGATAGGTTTTATCGCTGAACATGCCTCGGGAAATATCCGGATAGATACCAAAGAGTTATCAGATGCCGGCTGGTTTGACCGCCACAGTCTGCCCAGGGTGCCGCCGCCTTTGAGCATTGCAGGCCAGTTAATAGAGTGGTTTGTCAAAAATCGCAAAGGAGATTGAAATCAATGCGCTATGGTGCCATGAATTCCCCCATATTTCCGCCTTTGCAGGAAATTGAAGCCATTGGCCGGCTCGGGTTCGATTATATCGAAGTTACAATGGATGCCCCCTATGCCCATTACTCAGAGATCAAGGCACAAAAAAAGCAAATTCAAAAGGCTCTTGACAGTTTTGGAATGGAGCTTGTCTGCCATCTGCCAACCTTTGTTTCAACCGCAGATATTACTGAGGCCATCAGGGATGCTTCCATTAATGAAACCCTTGAATCCATGGCTGTAGCAGCTGAAATCAAAGCAGTAAAAGCAGTGCTACATCCAAGTTTTATTCAGGGCTTGGGGGCCATGCTGCCTGATCTTGCCCGGAAACACGCCATGTCTGCAATGACCAGTCTGCTGAGCATGGCCGAAAAACTGCATCTTAGCGTATGTGTGGAAAACATGTTCCCCCGCTCCCTTTCCCTGGTTCTGCCCGAAGATTTTGACGCGGTGTTTAAAAACTTTGCCAATGCAAAACTGACTTTGGACACAGGCCATGCCCATATCTGCGGCGGAACCGAGAGAATTGAGGCCTTTATCAGGCGCTTTCCCGATCGCATCGGCCATGTCCACGCCAGCGACAACCGGGGCCGCGATGATGACCATCTTCCAATCGGTGCAGGGACTATTGATTTTGCAAGGGTTGTAAAGGCGCTAAAGGAGATTGGATACGACAAAACCATTACCCTGGAGGTCTTTTCAAAGGACAGGCAGTATCTGAGCATCAGCAGAAAAAAGCTGGAAATGATGTTTGCCGGGGAATAAAGCACCTGATCTGTCCGCAAACATCTGCTCCGGAGCATCATGGCCGAAAGTCATCCTTTTTTGCTCAGAGATGCAAATGCTTCTATATTGCTTTTTAAACGGGCCGGCACATATGACAGTGGTCCGAAATAAGCCAGCTCAAGCCGGCCGTGCCGCATTGCCTCAATCATGGAGGAATAGTCCGTGGTCACCACCAGTTCAATCTTTGTTCATGTGGCGGGCCTTTTCCAGATACTCTGCTTGGCATGTTGTACTCCCTCAGGTTTTTCAGGCAAAGCGCTTTACAGGGTTTGAAACCGATAAATGCATGCTGGCCCCGGTCTTTTGAAAATTATTCAAAAGAGCTTGAATTATTAGTGAAATTAGATAATAATATGATTGTATTTAGGAAAAACCTTTTCAGGAAGAAGAGTGTTTAATTTGACAACTGGAGCCGGTTATGACCGAAGACACATATTCTGATGCAAACCGGGAATTTGTCTTTGACGTAACGGATCAAAAGCAGGTGGAAGAAGCCTTAAAAGAGCAATCTCGAATACTTAATGAAAGAAACAAGGAATTGAGATGCCTTTATACTATATCCAGGCTCGTAGAGGATCAGAACAACTCGATAGACGATATCCTTCAGGGCGCCGTAAACATCCTCCCCTATTCATGGCAATATCCCGAAGTTGCATGCGCACGCATAAAGTTTGAAGATCGCACTTATGTAACCGTAAATTTTCGCGAAACCTCCTGGCGCCAGGCGCAGGGCATCATTGCAGAAAAAGAGCTGGCTGGGTGTGTGGAAATTTTTTATCTGGAAGAAAAGCCGCAGATCCATGAGGGTCCTTTCATCAGAGAAGAAAGGGATTTGATTGACGCTGTTGCTGAAAGGCTCGGCCGTATAATTGAGCGCGTGCGTGCACAAATCCGGCTGCAGCAAAGCGAGCAAAAATTCAGGGATATTTTCAACGGTTCCAATGACGCTGTTTTTATCCAAGAGATTTCGGGGCGTTTCCTGGAGGTAAACCAAGTTGCCTGCAGCAGGCTCGGCTACAGCCGTGAGGAATTTTTGCATATGACGCCCATGGACCTTGATACCCATGAATATGCAGGCAGTGGGCCGCAACGAATCCAGGATGTTGATCACCAGGGTTCCCTGACCTTTGAATTGGTTCACCGGTGCAAAGACGGCAGCACAATTGACGTTGAGATAAGCAGCCGCAAAATCAACTATGAGGGCAAAAGCTGCATACTCAGCATTGCCCGGGATATCACCAATCGCAAACAAGCTGAAGAGGAACTGAAAGAAAACGAAAAACGGTTTCGTCTTCTTGTGGAAAGTGCACCTGAGGCTATTTTTATCCAGACAGAAGGCTTTTTTGCATATTTAAATCCTGCGGCTGTACATCTTTTCGGCGCCGATTCACCCGAAGATCTTCTCGGAAAACCGGTAATGGACCGATTTCATCCTGATTATCATAAGGTGGTAAAAGAACGTATCAGAATGTTGAATCAGGAGAAAAAAACCGTACAAAACCTTAAAGAGAAATATTTGCAAATGGACGGCAGTTTTGTGGATGTGGAAGTATCGGCGGTTCCCTTTAATTATAGGGGAAAAGACGGTGCCCTGGTGTTTGTACGCGATATAACAGAGCAAAAAAGGGCGGACCAAAAGCATAAAGACCTGGAAAACCAGCTACAGCTATCCCAGAGAATGGAAGCGGTGGGGAGATTGGCGGGAGGTGTGGCACACGACTTTAACAATTTGCTCTCCATTATTCTCGGCTACGGCGAAATATTGCTTCAAAACATGGAAAAGGATCAGGCCGGTTACGAACCCTTGACACAGATCTACGATGCCGGAATAAGAGCTAAAAATCTGACGCGTCAGCTTTTAGCCTTTGGCCGCAAACAGGTTCTTGAAATGCAAAGAGCGGATATAAATGAAGTAATCTCAGGATTTAATAAGCTCATTCGCCGTGTTATAGGAGAAGATGTGGATTTGCAGCTTCATTTGAATGAAGATCCCTTGTGGGTTGTGGCTGACACTTCTCAGATTGAACAGATTTTGATGAATCTTGCAGTTAACGCCCGCGATGCCATGCCGGAAGGCGGGACTCTTACGATCGAAACTGCCGCTGTGGAGCTGGACGATACCTATGCATCGGAAAAACCCGGGGTTACTGCGGGAAACTATGCAATGATTGCCGTGAGCGACACCGGCATCGGGATGGATCAGAAAACGCGCGATTCGGTATTTGAGCCTTTTTTTACCACAAAAGAAAAAGACAAGGGCACAGGACTGGGTCTTTCCACCTGTTACGGAATAGCCAAACAACACCGGGGAAATATATGGGTATACTCAGAACCTGGAGCAGGCACGACATTTAAAATTTATTTGCCCCTGGATGCAACACAGGAGGGAGAGAAAGAAAAACTGGTAATTGGAAAAGATGTGGGGCCTGATGGCACAGAGACGATCCTTGTTGTTGAAGATGATACTGCTGTCAGGCAGCTTACCTGTACTGTATTAAAGCAAAATGGATATAACCTATTGGAATCCGAAGATGTCTATAACGCGGTCGAGATTTCAAGAAGTCATAAAGCGCCGATCCATCTGATGATCGTGGACGTGATCATGCCTGGCATGAAAGGCCCGGAGGTTTATAGAAATGTTGCTGCACATCATCCGGAAATAAAGGTTCTTTATATGTCCGGCTATACTGACAATGTCATCGCCCATCACGGCATACTTGAAAAGGGTTTTCAATTTATCCAGAAACCTTTTTCTATAAAGGCATTAACCACAAAAATTCGTGAGGTGTTGGACCAATAATAGTGGGGAAAGAGTGGGAAAGGGGACGCCCTTTGTATTTTTTATTTAATAAACGCGGCAGGTCCAAACCATAGAAAAGAGTCGCGATTCTGATCGTCACGGAATATCTCGGCGCGCTCGATCCCTCGTGTAATGATGCTGGGCGCCGCCCCCGGCGCATCTATTCCGGCTTGTCTCAGTATGCCTTCTCTTTAGCATGCCGGATTTGAACTGCAAATATAAATATATAAAGGGCGTCCCCCCCTAAGACGACACTGCTGTAGATATAAGCCGTTGCAATGGCAACGGCGATAAGGGTCATCATGCCGGGCTGGAATTTTTTCAGCTCGTCAAATATTCCTTTTAAAAACGGCCATCCGCCGTAGAAAAAGATCGCAGTGGACAGGGCAAACACAGGTATTGATCGCCTGCGAACCCAAGCTCTTCCAGACCCAGAAAAGACTGGATCATGGGGGAGAGAAACAGCACGGGCACTGTGATGGCAAGGGATATATAGAAGCGCTTTTTGAAATCCGCCACCATGTGGGCGTGATGATCCTCATGGCCGCCATGTGATTTACCTGAATCATGGGACTGATCTTTTGGATTTTGTTTCATATGCGCCTTGTTTCTGTCGATTAAAAGTTCTGGTCATTGGGAGAAAACCCTGGCGGCTTTCTCTTAGGTTTATGAGATGATAAGCAGCGCAATAAGGGGGACAAGATTAAAAAGAAGAATACCGATTTTGTAAATGGCCATGGCCTTATAATTTACACTGTCGAAGGTTTCAACGGGTAAGCGGAACCATCGGTTGTGGAGCCGGTGCATCCAGTCATGGGCCAGGCTGAACAAGAGAAACCAGCCGAGCACAAAAGCATAATTGATGATTGTGCACCACAGGAAAAAGTCGCGTATGCTTTCAATGGGCATTGATGCTTTCCTCCTTGTGAATTGGTTATATTAAAACGTGAACAATAACTTAATTATAACGGCCTAAAACAATTATGCCAAACTGAAGAAATCCCGGAATACTGTCAAGGTTGGCGGGCGGCTTTTCACCGGAGGTGCTGAGGCGCCGTGAAATTGCCATCCGCCGGGGTATCTTGTTATCCGTATTCTTCATTTTCCTGTTTGGCCAAATGAAGTCAATTGAAATCAAGTTGCATATTTGGAAAACCCCGGAGATATTCTATGGCTTGGAAGTCATATCCGAATTTTCAGATCACCGGCATATCAAACGGTATAAAATCAAAGGGGCAGGTCATATTGGGGTGGCCCATCAGATGAACTTTATCCCGAACAAAGCCAGATATCCTGCCAGAAATAACGTCGGGGTGTCCCAGGTATGAGGCGAAAATGCCTCGGTAAGAGTCATTATCGCCGGCATCACCAGCATGGCGACAACGAATTGCGGAAAAGAAAGTGAGGCATGATATATGGCGATTATTGCCACACTGGCAAAAAATACGCACGCGCTTCCCTCCAGGGTGCGGTAATATTTTTTGTCCGAAAAAAGGGCACGGACCTGATACTTGTGCCGGCCGAATCGCACTCCCACCGGTTCGGCCAGTCCGTCACCGATACCCGTTATCAGCAAGGGCAGCAAAATCAGGTGTTCCATGTCGTGGTACACATAAAGAACAAGGAAAGGAATGATAACCAAGTAACCCGCTATTGCCTGGGTTGAGAGCCACAACAGGGTCATGGGCCGGTCTTCCGGACGGTCAAATCCGGAAAACATCATGTTCACAACAGAAACCCGCTGCCGTACCGGGGCAATATATATTATCAGGGTGGCAATTGAAATCACGGCACTTACGAGCAATAAGCCTATGGTCCGCTCATAAACAATTGCTTCGTCTATCAAAAGAGGGATTAAAAAAAGAGAAAAATGGATTATTTTGCGTGTATAATTGACTTTTACAGATTTATACACCGCCAGTAACCCGCAACCGTATTGTATCAAGTATAGTGAAAACAGTTTAATGGCCTGGTTCACAAAAAACAGGGGTTCCACCGAAGTTGCGCCTTGTTGTAGGTGATTGGATTTGAAGAAAGTTTGCCTAATGTAACCCCATAGAATATAGTGCAGACCGGTTGTCTTTGAAACAAATCGAGAAAGAACCAATTCCGAACATATCCAAGGGGTTCTGTCTCAATTTCACAACTGATTTGGCCTCATGCGTTATCATCTCTATATTATCCGAAAAGGTTCGGTGTCAAATGTTTTGATGATCAGGTCATTTAAATGTGAATACACTGAGGGGCTTTCAAAAGGCCACAAGGTGAAAAAATTTGTCAATATTGCCAAGGTTGATGCACTCGTAAAAAGTCTAAATATATTCAGCTCACTTTTAATAACATGTGCCGTGCCCGGCACACACAAAACGCTCAACGTGGCTGGGTTCCGCGTCGCTGCACCCAGCACGTTAGATAGTCGTTGACGCCCGCATATTTAGCCGATTGATTTTATTGCCTTCAAAACCGCTTCTTTTTTTATGCAAGGGATCGTGATGAACCTTTTCATATCCATGTCGAACGAGACGGAAAAGTGGCAAAATATTGGCTTGACCCTCCCCGGCTTTAAAAGATCGGCGGGTTCAATCGCCTTGAATGTGCTGGTTCTGAAAAATGGTCAAACTGGAGATCAATTGGAAAAGGCCAGGGAATTCACTGGGAAGATCAAGCAACTTCGTAACCCCAAGATCTTGTGGGTTTTATTTTGAAGGTGTCTTTACGTATAGATAGCCGCAGTGTGCATTTTGAATCCTGGAGTCTGAAGCCAAAGCCATAAAAAAGAAACGACATCTATCATAGCATCTATCATAGAATTGATTTTGGAATGTTATTTTTAGCGCTTTTGTAGGAAACCCAATATCCTCGTTGCGCTGCATCCCTTGAAATTTCACGGAGAGCTGACAGCATCAGCCCCTATTCGCCAATATCCATGATGACCACTGTTACATTGTCTTTTCCCCCGGCCCTTAACGCCTGGTCGATCAGCACTCCCACGGTCTGCCGGGAAATTCCGGATTCAAGGGCGGTTTGGATTTGCCGGTCTGAAAGATGTCTGGTCAAACCGTCGGAGCACAGCAGAAGCCGGTCGCCCGCCATGAGCTCAAACCGACCGCTTTCAGCTTTCAGGTTGGAGCAGCCCACGCACTGATCAAGCATGTTGCGAAGGGGATGCCGATCGGCTTCTTCCCGGCTCAATGCGCCTTCTGCAACCAAATCTTCCACAAACGTGTGATCAGTGGAGATTTGTTCCAGAAAACCCGTGTGGAAGCGATACAGCCTGCTGTCGCCCGCATGAGACCAGTATGCGGTTTTATCACGCACCAGAGCCACCGTAGCCGTTGTTCCCATGTCCACAAGACCGGGCTTTTCTTCGGCTTTTTGCATGATCTGTTTGCCGGCCCGGTTCAGGATCCGGGTCAGGTCCTGCTCGGTTGCATTCCGGGTGATCTGCGATTGTTCAATGGCATCAATGACAAGTTGGGCTGCAATTTCCCCACCGGCCTCCCCACCCATGCCATCGGCCACTGCGAGCACAATGGCTTGGCTGCCGGGCAGGCCACGGATAAGAAACCGGTCTTCATTTGAGGTTCGTTTATGTCCCGGATGGGACTGGCCCCAGATATTATCTGGCCGCACATTCATATTACTGCTCCTTGGGCGGCAGATTGGTCACGGTCCTGAATCCCACCCTGGCATAGGCCTCCCAGGCTTGACGCTCCAGATAGCCCTGTTGGCTTTCCAGTTCACCAAGTCCTCCGTGGACGTGGAATTCAACCTCCTGCTCATTGGGCCTGTGGATGGTCCATTCGTTCACATTCCGGCCAAGGCCCCAAATGCCGAGGCGGTTGCTTTCAAATGTGGCCACGTGTTTAATCCGATTGTCCCTCAATGACGTCAAGCCCTGCACAGCCCCGTTCGGATCCAAGTCTTCCTGCCCTGATTCATTTAGAAGAACTTCGTCGCCTCCGGCCTGAACTGCAAGCCACCATTGGGCCATTGTGGGCAATGTCCGTCCGTAGTAACTGGCATAGGCCA
This sequence comes from Desulfobacteraceae bacterium, assembly GCA_011389605.1. Taxonomy (GTDB): domain Bacteria; phylum Desulfobacterota; class Desulfobacteria; order Desulfobacterales; family Desulfosalsimonadaceae; genus Desulfosalsimonas. The sequence continues at coordinate 1,072 of JAABTZ010000021.1, read as the reverse complement.
TAGCACCGGTGGGAGTGACCCGTACAACCGGGTTTGAAGCGGCCCCCGGTTTTATCTTCCACTTTCCGTCCCTGTGTACAATAGGTTCATAGCCTTCCAGCACTTCGCCCAGCAGAAGCCATATTTTCCCGTCTCTGCGAACTGTTTTGCCCCTAACCGCCAGGCCCTGAACGTTTTGAAGAAACTCAACATACATGTGGTTTGTAATTTTTGTTTCATCCATGTAAAAATCAGGCACAAATACGGCCTTCACCATCTGTTTACGGTCAGGGGCGTCCGGCTGATCCATGGCAACCATGGCCTCGCCCCCGGCAACCAGACGAAGGGTCATTCCATCGCTTCCCAATATTTCCTCCGGCAGAGAGTCCCCGATTGCAATTTCTGGCAGATGGGAATAGGGGTATTCTTTGAAATCGAATTCGTAATTTTCAGAGCGAATCGCGGTTGCGCTTCTGTTTTGAGCATCTGTTGCCTTGTTGGATTCCATATTGACCAGGTGGATGCCGAAAGACGTGACCAGGACAAGGATTACAGCACCGGCAATTCCGGCTGTGACAAAAAGCTGCTTTTTATGTTTTCTGCTGGTCAACAGGGTGTCGGCATATTCCGACTCCTGGATAATTTCAATGATTTGTTCCCGCATGGCACTGACAGAAGCAGTCCGGGAGCTCCGATCCTTGGCTGTTGCATTTTGGATGACCCTGTCGAGTTGAACCAGCAACCTGGTTGACGGCGAACTCAGGTGGACGGCTTTAAACGGCTTGTTGCTTTCCTGAGTCATTTTGCCGTCAATGGCCTCATACAGGATTTTTCCGAGGGGATAGACATCTGTTCTGGCATCGGTTGTGCCCAGGTCAAGGAATTGTTCTTCAGGCATATAGGGAAAAGTCCCCAGGATGTGGTAGCTGCAGGTAATATCATCGAGCTGATGTCCGCCGGCTATCCCGAAATCGGCTATTTTGGGAATATCGTTGTCAATGAGCACGTTTTCGGGTTTCAGATCCCTGTGCAAAACGCCCAATGCATGCACGGCCTCCACTCCGAACAGCACAGGCAAAAAATACCTGTTGAT
>JAABTZ010000210.1 GCA_011389605.1 Desulfobacteraceae bacterium | reverse complement strand
TTATCAATGCTGTAAAACATCTAAAAAAGCTGTTTCCTGATGTGGATTTGATAGCCGGCAACGTAGGTACCCCACAGGGGGCTGAGGCATTGATTGAAGCGGGCGTGGATGCAGTTAAAATAGGCATTGGTCCCGGTTCCATATGTACTACCAGGATTGTGGCCGGCATCGGCGTGCCTCAGCTGACAGCTGTCATGAACTGCCGGGTTGTGTCGGAAAAAACCGGCGTGCCGATTATTGCAGACGGGGGGATCAAGTATTCCGGAGATATCACCAAGGCATTGGGTGCCGGAGCCGATTCCGTGATGATCGGCGGGCTTTTTGCCGGAACCGAGGAAAGCCCGGGGGAGAAAATTATTTTTCAGGGTCGAAGCTACAAGGCCTACAGGGGCATGGGGTCTTTGGAAGCCATGCAGGAAGGCAGCAAAGACCGGTATTATCAGGGCGAGGAGGTTGAAGCCGACAAACTTGTGCCTGAAGGCATTGTGGGCCGGGTTCCGTACAGGGGAACCATTGGTGAAAACGTCTATCAGCTGGTGGGCGGACTGAAATCGGGCATGGGATACGTGGGCGCCCGGACAATCCAGGAGCTTCGGGAAAAAGCCCGTTTTATTAAAATCAGCCCTGCGGGTTTGCGCGAAAGCCATGCCCACGATGTTATTATTACCAAAGAGGCTCCCAATTACAGTTTGGATTAAGGGGAAATATGACTGCCAATTCGTCCGATTTTGTGCATCTTCATGTTCACACCGAATACAGTCTCCTTGACGGGGCCATCCGGATAAAGGATCTGCTGGCCAGGGCAAAGAAGTACGGTATGCCGGCAGTGGCCATTACAGACCACGGCACCATGTTCGGCGCAGTCGATTTTTTTCAGCAGGCAACAAAGGCCGGCATCCGTCCTGTTATAGGCTGTGAGTGCTATATGGCTCCACGGACACTCAACGACAAGACCCAGACCGACCATCAGGGCATGAGTCATCTGGTCCTGCTGGCACGCAACCAGGCCGGATACCAGAACCTCTGCAGGCTTGCCACAGCTGCCAGCCTTCACGGGTTTTATCACAAGCCGCGGATTGACAAGCAGATTTTAAAGGAACATTGCCAAGGACTCATTGGCCTGTCTGCATGCATCAAAGGTGAAATCCCTATGAGGATTCTCCAGGGCCGGCAGGATCTGGCAGACGAGGCGGCAGGGTTTTATGCGGATTTATTCGGGCCGGACAATTTTTATCTGGAACTTCAGCACAATGGCATGGAAGATCAGAAGAAAGTCAATGATGTCCTAATAGACATGGGGCAGCGCTTATCGATACCCCTTGTGGCCACCAATGACTGTCATTATCTAAATGCCGGGGACGAGAAGGCACATGAAGTGCTTTTGTGCATACAGACCGGAAAGACCATGGAAAATGAGGACCGGATGCGTTTTGGCAATGGTGAGCTTTATTTCAAGTCCCCGGATGATATGCAAAAGGCCTTTTCCCACTGTCCTGAAGCCCTTGCCAACACCGGCAGGATTGCCGGGCGCTGCCATGTGGAATTTGAATTCGGGGTTCATCATTTCCCAAAGTTTAACCTTTCAGACGACCGTTCGGAATCCGAATTGTTTGAGGAAAAAGTCCGCACCGGATATGCGGCCCGCATGAGAAAAATACGGGAAAAAAATCCCGATGTGGATGAATCAGTTTATCAAAAGCGGGTGGACTATGAAATCGATGTGATAAATTCCATGGGATTTCCGGGATATTTTCTTATCGTGGCCGATTTTATTGAATACGCCAAAAACAGAAATATCCCTGTGGGACCCGGCCGGGGCTCTGCCGCAGGCAGTCTGGTGGCCTATTCCCTGAAAATAACGGACCTGGATCCCATTGAAAACGGACTGATCTTTGAAAGATTTTTAAATCCATCCAGGCAGAGCATGCCCGATATTGATGTGGACTTTTGCATCCACGGCAGAGACGATGTCTACCACTATGTGGTGGACCGCTACGGCGGCTCCGAATACGTGGCCCAGATAATCACCTATGGAAAAATGAAGGCCAGGGCCGTGATACGGGATGTGGGGCGGGCTTTAAATATAGCTTTAAGTGAAGTGGATGAGATCGCAAAGCTGGTGCCCGAAACCCCGGGCATGACCCTGGAGAATGCCATGGAGCTGGAACCTCGACTGGCTGAACGGTCCCGGTCCAGCCCGGTGATGGGCGAGCTAATTGAAATCTCAAGAGCACTGGAGGGCTTAAACCGGCATGCCTCCACCCATGCGGCCGGCGTGGTTATCGGTGATAAGCCCCTGGTGGAATACCTTCCCTTATACAGAGGCAAACGCGGGGAGGTGCTCACCCAGTATGACATGAAGATGGTGGAAAAAATCGGGCTTGTCAAATTTGATTTCCTGGGCCTGCGAAATCTGACCATCATGGCCAATGCCTTAAAGATAATTGAAAACCAGCACAGGGCCGCACCGGATCCTGTCAATCTTGATCTTGGCGATAAAGCCACCTATCGGCTTCTTTCAGCCGGCAACACCACGGGCGTATTTCAGCTGGAAAGCTCGGGCATGAAGGATCTTTTAATCCGCATGAAGCCCGAAAGCTTTGCCGAGGTCACGGCCCTGGTGGCTTTGTACCGGCCGGGCCCCATGGGCAGCGGCATGCATGATGATTATGTGGAGCGCAAGCATGGCCGTCAGAAAGTCAAGTATCTCATCCCCGAGCTTGAGCCTATTTTAAAAAACACCTACGGCGTGATCCTCTACCAGGAACAGGTCATGAAAATAGCCGGCCAGATCGCCAATTTTTCCATGGCAGAGGCGGATAATCTGAGAAAGGCCATGGGCAAGAAAATTGCCGATGTCATGGCCAAACAAAGGGACCGCTTTGTCAAGGGCTCCATGGAAAACGGCATTGACGAGAAAAAGGCAAATGAGCTTTTTGAATTGATTGAAACTTTTGCCGGATACGGTTTCAACAAGTCTCACAGTGCAGCCTACGCCTTAATCGCCTATCAGACAGCATATTTAAAGGCCCATTTTCCCGAAGAGTTCATGGCCGCGGTTCTTACCTCTGAAATGAATTCCTCGGACAACGTGGCAAAATACATTGCCGAATGCCGCAACATGAACATTCCTATTCTGCCGCCGGATATCAATGAAAGCCAGAAAGGCTTTACGGTCAGTGACAAAAAGATCCGTTTCGGGCTGGCTGCTGTGAAAAACGTCGGCGAATCAGCCATTGAGTCCGTCATTGAAATCCGGGATCAGGGAGAGTTTGCCTCTCTGTTTGATTTCTGTCAGCGCGTGGACCTGCGCAAAGTCAACAAGCGAGTTCTCGAAAGCCTTATTCAGTGCGGGGCCTTTGATTCCACTGGATACAGCAGAGCATCTTTAATGGCTGCCGCAGATGATGCCCTTGATTACGGCCAGCGTGTGCAAAAGGAAAGAAATGATCCCCAGAAGTCGCTTTTTGGAGGAAGCACCGGAGTTGAAGCCGAGGCCATAAACGCGCCTGTGATTTCCGACATTGCCGAATGGGATGAAAAGCATATGCTGGAGCTGGAAAAAGAAGCCATTGGCTTTTATATCACGGGCCATCCATTGGACGAGTTCCGCGATGTAATGGAAAAATACGCCAATGTGGATGCCCTTTCCATAGCCGAAGACGGTGTGGCTGATCGGGAAATCGTGCGTATCGGCGGCATTGTAAAGCATATCAAGGCGATCATGACCAAAAAAGGCGATCCCATGGCATTTGTGGATATCGAGGACATGCATGGATCCGTGGAAATTACTGTATTTCCGGATCTTTACAGATCTATTGCCGATGTGCTGGCTGTGGAAACCCCGGTGTTTGTGCAGGGACAGGTGCAGAAAAACGAAAAAAATGCCAAGATTCTTGCCGACAGCGTGGTACGCATAGCAGATGCCGAAGACCTATGGGCAGCCAGTCTTCACGTCCGCATCGATACTGAATCCGTTAAAGAAGAATCCCTTGAAGGACTGCTGGATTTGCTGAGCAAGTATCCCGGTGCGTGCAAGGGCTTTTTGCACGTGCGTATTCCGGCCAAGACCGAAACCATCATTGCCCTTCCCGAAGAAATGAAGATCAAAGCTGGTGTGGCCCTGCGCCAGGAGGTAAATGCTCTTCTGGGCTATGATGCCGTCTATACCGTGTGTGCGCCGGTGAATTCAGCAGGTGCAGGCGGGGGCAACGGCAACGGCGGCGGCAATGGAAACGGAAAAAATCGAAACGGCAAATATCAAAACAAATTCAAGGGCAGCACGAATCCTTACAACGGAAAAAAAGCAGGTAAACAGGCAAAAACGGTATGATTCAGAAAGGATTGTCCAATGAAGGTACCTCTGCTGGATTTAAAGCAGCAGTACGCATCTATAAAAGATGAGTGTCTGGCGGTGACGGAAAAGATTTATGAATCCCAGCATTTCATAATGGGGCCTTATGTTGAAAAACTCGAAGAGGAAATTGCCGGTTACTGCGGCACGCGTTACGCCGTCGGGGTTTCTTCGGGCACTGATGCTCTTTTGCTCTCGCTAATGGCAGCGGGCATCGGGCATGGCGATCGGGTTATCACTTCTCCGTATACCTTTTTTGCCACTGCCGGATCAATAGCCCGTGCCGGGGCAGTGCCTGTGTTTGTGGATATCGAGCCGGAAACCTTTAATATGTGCCCTGAAAGGCTCAAGGGCTTTGTCGGTTCAATGGACAAAAAAGAGCGCAGATCGGTAAAAGCAATTATGCCTGTGCATCTGTACGGCCAGTGCGCGGAAATGGATGCTATCAATGCCGTGGCAAGGGAAAACGACTGGATTGTCATAGAAGATGCTGCCCAGGCCATAGGTGCTGAATACAAAGGCCAGCGGGCAGGCTCGATAGGGGATTTCGGGTGTTTTTCCTTTTTTCCCTCCAAGAATCTCGGAGGATTTGGTGACGGTGGTATTGTGACCACCAATTCAGAAGTCTATTATGAAATGCTTCACATCCTTAGGGTGCACGGAGCGCATCCCAAGTATTACCATCGCTACATAGGCGGCAATTTTCGGCTTGACGCCATTCAGGCCGCCATTGTATCCATCAAGCTTGCCCGTCTGGACAAGTGGACTGCGGCCAGGCAGAAAAATGCTGCAAGATACCGCAAGATGTTTGCCGATGCTGATCTTTCCGGCATACTAAGATGTCCTGAGGAAAGGCAGGACCGGCATATTTACAACCAGTTTGTGATATCCGTTGAAAACAGACGTGACCAACTGCGCGATTTTCTGCAGGCTGCCGGCGTGGGCTGTGAGATTTATTACCCGGTGCCCCTTCACCTTCAGGATTGTTTTGCGGAGCTGGGATATGGATACGGGCAGATGCCTGTCTCAGAGACAGCAGCGGCTCAAACCCTTGCAATTCCGGTGTATCCCGAGTTAAATGTTGATCAGCAGGAGCATGTGGTCGCCCAGATTCGTAGTTTTTATAAATAGATAAAAAAAAGAAACAGCCTGGCCAATTTTATGGTTGACAAAGCTTTGCGGGACCTGTAGAACGCAACAATTCATTTGATCGGAGGTTTTGAGGCTGTCTGTCGGCAAAAACAAGACTGTCATGGATTTTAGCAAAGAAAGCGTTAGTATCCCGCTCCAAAAAAATGGAAAAAAGTAAAAATAGTTGTTGACAGTCCGGAGACAAAATTATATAAATAAAAATTGTCGCTGGCCAAAGGTCAGCAGCAAAAGCAAGAGGCTCTTTTACAGACAAAAGCAGGTGTCCGGAGCCTTGATCTTTGAAAACTAAATAGTGGCAGTAAGCGGGCCAAGTTAATTTTATTTTCGCTTATACGTATTTATAAGATATGTACGAATTAAGTGGAGAGTTTGATCCTGGCTCAGAATGAACGCTGGCGGCGTGCTTAACACATGCAAGTCGCACGAGAAAGCCGAAAGCTTGCTTTTGGCGAGTAAAGTGGCGAACGGGTGAGTAACGCGTGGATAATCTGCCTTCGAGTTCGGGACAACACTTCGAAAGGGGTGCTAATACCGGATAACATCATGGAGACCTTGGTTTTTATGATCAAAGATGGCCTCTGCATGCAAGCTATCGCTTGGAGATGAGT
>JAABTZ010000209.1 GCA_011389605.1 Desulfobacteraceae bacterium | reverse complement strand
AAAATGCCATTTATCCGAAACCGTACGCCCGTGTTGAAAATCAACCTTACCTATCTGTAAAAAACGAACAGGACAATCCGGGCAGTCATCTTCGAGATCCGTAAGTGCGCGCTGGACAGAAAATCCTTCAGGCCTGGTATAATCACTTCTCCAACTTTCCGGCAGCTGCCATTGCAGGACAAGCACATTATCCCTTTCAACTGCTTCCAGATTTACCGCCGGGGCAGGCTTTTCCGGCCGGGGAGCTGTTGGCGGCCCTTTTTTGCCGCAGGCGGATGCAAAAAACATCATGGCCGCGGCAGTCAGAAACAAAGCCATCAAAATTTTTTTGTGCTCTACCTGCAGCATCAACACCCGCCTTCTGCTCCATGGAAAGCTGCCAGGTCATGTTTTGCCCTGGCAATTGCCTTTCTGACATTACTGCCTGCAGTCCCGCCGTAAACCTTTCTTCTGTCAATCATCTCCCGGACGGAAAGGGCATGGTAAACGTCTTCTTTTATGGTTTCATCAAACTGCCGCAATTCTTCAAGGCTCAGTTCATGAAGCTCTTTTTTGCAGTCCAGGGCATATGCCACAGCCTTTCCAACACAGGCATGGGCTTTTCGAAAGGCCATTCCCTTTTCCACCAGATAATCGGCCAGATCCGTGGCATTTTGAAACCCTGTATTTGCAGCTTGTTCGGTAACATCCTCATTGACAATGATTCTGGGCATCATCCTTGTATAAATATCAAGGCAGGCTTTCAAAGTGTCAACAATTTCCATAAGCGGGACTTTGTCTTCCTGCATGTCCCGGTTGTAGGCCAGGGGAAGCGATTTCATCAAAGTCAGCAGATTAACCAGGTTGCCCGTAACACGCCCGGTTCGCCCCCGGACCAGTTCGGGAATATCGGGATTCTTTTTCTGGGGCATGATGCTGCTTCCGGTACAGAATGCATCAGGAAGGTCAACAAAACGAAATTCCGCCGAAGACCAGAGTACCAGCTCTTCTGAGAGGCGTGACAGGTGGATCATGCAAATGCTTGCCGCTGCTGCAAATTCGAGCATGAAATCCCGGTCAGAGACCGCATCCATGCTGTTTTCCGAAATCTTTGAAAACCCGAGCAGACCTGCGGTGTATTCCCGGTCCAGGTTGTAGGTAGTGCCGGCCAAAGCCGCGCTTCCAAGGGGCATGACGTCCATCCGGTCCAATGCATCGGCAAACCGCCCGGCATCCCGGGTCATCATTTCATAATAGGCCATCATGTGATGGGAGAACAAAACCGGCTGAGCTCTTTGTAAATGTGTATAGCCAGGCATGACAACGTTTAGATTTGCTTCTGCAAGATCCACCAGGGCGGTTCTGAAATCAAAAATCTGGGCTATGATTGCTCTGGTTTCGGCCTTGAGATAAAGCCGTTCATCCACTGCAATCTGATCATTGCGGCTCCGTCCGGTGTGCAGCTTGCGGGAAAGATCTCCCACATGGACTGCAAGCCGGTCTTCCACATGCATGTGAATATCTTCGAGCCGATCACAGAACTCAAGTTCGCCGCGCCTGATTTCTTCCCTGACCTTTTCCAGTCCCTCTGCCAGTAATTGAGCTTCCTGCCGGGAAATCACCCCGGCACGGGCCAGGGTGCTGCAATGGGCTATGCTGCCGTCAATATCGTAATTATACAGGCGCCTGTCTATATCAATGGATGCAGTAAAAGCCTCAACAGCCTTGTCTGTAGGCTCGGAGAAACGGCCGTCCCAGGGTTTCTGACTCATGGCTGAATCTATGCTCCCTGCTTTTCCATAAGTTTTCGGATCCTTAGCCTCAAAGCGTTTAACCGGATAAAGCCCTCTGCATCCTTCTGCTGGTAAACAGTGTCGTCTTCAAAGGTTGCAAAATCCTCATTGTAAAGTGAATGCACGGACTTGCGGCCCAGCACCCGGCAGGAGCCTTTGTATAACTCCATGCGCACCACGCCGGAAACATTTTTCTGGGTTTCATCGATCATGGATTGAAGCAGTTCCCGCTCCGGGGAAAACCAGAAGCCGTTATAGATCATCTCCGAATACTTGGGTATCAGAGAATCGCGCAGATGCATGACCTCCCGGTCCATGGTAATGGATTCAATTGCCATGTGAGCCAGGCGCAATATGGTGCCGCCGGGGGTTTCATAAACCCCCCTGGACTTCATCCCCACAAACCGGTTTTCAACGATATCTGCCCGGCCAATACCGTTTCTGCCGCCGGAAATATTTAGCCCGGCCAGAAGGGAGGCCGGCGAGAGGCTCTTGCCGTCAATGGCCACCGGATTGCCTTTCTCAAAAGAGATATCAATTATTTCCGGCCTGTCAGGTGCCTGCAGGGGCGATACAGTAAGCACAAACATGTCTTCGGGCGGAGGGGTCCAGGGATCTTCGAGAATACCGCCTTCATAACTGATATGCAGCAGATTGCGGTCAGTGCTGTATGGCTTTTCACGGGTTGAAGTCACGGCAATGCCATGTTTTTCTGCAAATGCCATTAAAGCCGTACGTGAATTCAAATCCCACTCCCGCCAGGGGGCCACGATTTGAATATTGGGATCAATTGCGTAATAACTCAGCTCAAAACGCACCTGATCGTTTCCCTTGCCGGTAGCACCGTGGCTTACCGCGTCAGCTCCCTGTTCCCGGGCAATTTCCATCTGACGCTTGGCAATCAGCGGCCTGGCAAGGGAGGTGCCCAGCAGGTACTGGCCTTCGTAGATGGCATTGGCCCTAAAAGCCGGAAAAACGTAATCGCGCACGAACTCTTCTTTCAGATCATCTATATAAACAGCCGACGCACCTGTTTTCCGGGCTTTTTCCTCAATGGGATCCAGTTCTTCGCCCTGGCCGATATCCGCGGAAAACGCGATAACTTCGCAATTATAGGTTTCAGCCAGCCATTTTAAAATTACGGATGTATCCAGGCCGCCTGAATAGGCTAAAACGACCTTGCTGATCTGTTTTTTCAAAATATTTATCTCCTGTGTGTTGCAAATGTTGCAGGTTTACACCCCTGCGGCGCGGTTAATCAATGCTTCAAGTAAGGATTTGTGCATATGAAGCTTGTTTTCGGCCTGATCCCAGACCACGGACTGGGGGCCCTCAAAGACATCTTCGGTAATTTCCTCGCCCTTGTGAGCAGGCAGACAATGCATTACAATTGCATCATCTTTGGCCCGGGCCATGAGCCCTGCATTTACCTGAAACGATGCAAATACGGCCTGCCTGGCTTCAGCCTCGTCTTCCTGGCCCATGCTTGCCCAGACATCGGTATTAATAACATCCGCGCCTTCGGCGGCCTCGGCCGGATCATTTATCACCCGGATATCTCCGCCGGCCCTGGCTTTTGCCTGATTGACCACGCCAGGATCAGGCATGTAGCCTTCCGGGCATGCCAGGGTCAGCTCAAATCGAAGCACGGCGGCTGCATTGATCCATGAATGAGCCATGTTGTTGCCATCACCGATCCAGGCAACTTTAAGCCCCTGACAACGGCCCTTGTATTCCAGCACAGTAAGCAGATCGCTTAAGACCTGGCAGGGATGGTAAAGATCGGTTAAAGCGTTTATAACCGGAATAGAGCAAACACGTGCAAAGTCCTCCTGCATTTTCTGGGAATAGGTCCGCAAAACCAGGGCGTCCAGGTAGCGTTCAAGAACCCGTGCGGTATCTTCAATGGGCTCGTTTCGTGCCAGTTGAGTATCTGCAGCACTTATAAACAATGAGGTCCCCCCCAGCTGGGCAGCTGCTGCCTGAAAAGAAATTCTTGTCCTGGTGGAGGCTTTTTCAAAAATAAGGCCGATGGTTTTTCCGGTAAGCGGCCAGTCCATAATTCCTTTTTTATGGCGTTGCTTTAACTGCCGGGCCCGGTCAAGCAGCAGGTCAATGTCTGTTGCCTCCAGGTCGGCCAAAGTCAGAATATCTTTTTCCAATTCTTTTTCCTCAGCGGTTTTCAGTTTAACTGCGGCCGGCAAAAACTTCATCCAGGCACTCGATTAAACGATCTATCTCCTCTCTTGAAATCACAAGAGGAGGCACAAACCGCAGTACGTATTCCTGGATACAGTTTATCAGAAAACCTTTTTCCATGCACTGATCCACAATAGGAGCGCCTTTTTCCGAAAGCTTTATGCCAAGCATAAGGCCGATGCCCCGCACCTCTTCTATAACCCGATGCCGGTCTTTGAGCCACGTGAGCCGGGATTTGAAATAATCGCCGGTCTTGCGGCAATGTTTAACTATATTTTCCTGCTCCATGATCCGGAGCACTTCCAGGGCAGCAGCCGTGATCACTGGCGTGCCGCCGAATGTCGAGGCATGGGAGCCGGGGGTAAAGGCTGCGGAGGCTTTCTCTGTTGCCAGCATTGCGCCGATTGGCAAACCGTTTCCCAGGGCCTTGGCAAGGGTCATGACATCCGGCTTTACCCCGAAATGTTCATATGCAAACAGCTTTCCTGTTCTGCCTATACCTGTCTGGATTTCGTCGAAAATCAGAAGAATCCCCTTGTCATCGCAAAGCCGGCGAACGGCTTTGAGGTAAGCCGGATCAGGACACCTGATCCCGCCTTCGCCCTGGACCGGCTCTATTAATACAGCGCAGGTTTTTTCCGTTATGGCTGCCTCAAGTTTTTCAATGTCGTTGAAGGCCAAAAAGTCAAAGACTTCCAGAATCGGTTCAAAACCCTCGCGCACCTTCTGCTGGCCTGTGGCCGAAAGTGCGGCAAAGGTCCGGCCGTGAAAAGACTGCTCCATGGCCACAATCCGCCAGCGGTTGTAATTTCCCTGGTCGAAAAAAGTTTTGCGCGCAAGCTTGATGGCCGCCTCGTTGGCCTCTGCCCCGGAATTGCAGAAAAAAACCCTGTCGGCAAAGCTGTGCCGGGTAAGCCATTCAGCCAGTTGAATCTGGGGCACGGTATAAAAAAGGTTGGAGACGTGAAACAGTTTATCCGCCTGACGTGCCAGGGCCCTGGAAACCTCCGGGCTGGCATGGCCCAGATTGCACACGGCAATGCCTGCAACAAAATCAGTATATTCACGGCCGCCAGCATCCCACAGGGTACATCCCCTGCCCCGCTCAAAGACTATGGGAAACCGCTTGTAAGTGTTTGCCATGACCTGGTCGGCTCTTTGAATGTAATCTTTGCTCATATTGGTTCCCGCCTATGCCGTGACCTGGGTGCCAATGCCCTGATCCGTGAAAAGCTCCAGAAGCAGCGCATGGCGCCGGGTGCCGTTTATGATCTGCACTTTTTCCACCCCGTTTTTAAGAGCGTCAAGCGCGTATTCGACTTTTGGAATCATGCCGCCTGTAATAGTCCCCTCCCGGATCATCTCGCTTACAGTTTGCGCATCCACTGAAGTTATCAGACGGCCACGGGAATCAAGCAGCCCGTCAACATCTGTCAGATAGATCAGCCGCCCTGATACAAGAGCCCCTGCCACCTTGGAGGCCACCAGATCGGCGTTGATGTTAAATGTTTCACCCGCTGTGCCCACGCCAACGGGGGCAATGACAGGAATAAACCCCTGAGTGCTTAATGTGTTCAGCAGTTCGGCATTGACCCGGGTGACTTTGCCCACAAGGCCCGGATCAAGAATCTCCGGAGGCTTGTTTTCATCCGGCTGATGCATGATATGTAATTTTTCAGCCAGCAGCAGGCCGCCGTCCTTGCCTGTAAGCCCAACGGATTTACCCCCCTGCCGGTTTATCTGGCCCACAATGGACTTGTTGACATTGCCGCCCAGCACCATTTCAACTACATCCATTGTCTCCTGGTCTGTAAAGCGCATGCCCCTGACAAATCTTGAGCTTATGCCCATGCGCTCGAGCACCTTGTTGATCTGGGGCCCGCCGCCGTGAACGACGACGGGATTAAGCCCGATTAGCTTCATAAGGGTGATATCTCCGGCAAAATCCTCCTTTAGCTGTTGATCAACCATGGCATGGCCGCCGTACTTGATCACCAGTGTCATGCCGGAAAAAAACCGGATATAGGGCAGCGCCTCGATAAGAATGTCGGCAACATTGGGCTTCATGTCAGTTTCCCATCAAATTACAGTAAAAGCAGTCATCTTAGACCTAAACTGAGCGTTTCAGATTTTTAAAATATAAATTGATATTATCCTTTAAAATTATTTGCTTTTAAAA
>JAABTZ010000208.1 GCA_011389605.1 Desulfobacteraceae bacterium | reverse complement strand
AAAAAACAGATATGTCATGCCCTGAAGAAAAAGCTGCCCTGGAGCAGTGGCTCCGGGAAGAAGTCTGTATCCCGGCTGATTCGGACGGAAAGATTTCCATATTGACCGCAACTCCCGGGATGGCGCCGAAAAAGGCTGTTGGCGAGGCAATCGGCAAAGGCGGTTATGGGCGGGTTTTGGTGGCTGGTACGCCAGAATATCCGTGGCATGAAAGCCTCATTCATGGGGAACGGGGTAAAGTTATAGGATTTTTAAAGCCCAGTCAGAGGCTGGAAAAAGTCATCGTACCTGTGGACCTTTCACCGGCGACCCTCATGATTTTAAATTTTCTAAAAAGGACGATTTTAGAATACCCGGAATTCGAGACTACGGCAGTCCATGTTTTGTCAGGTCGGCACGGGACGGCCCGGGAGCGCTGGCGTGAAATGACCGTCATTGCCGGGGTTGACCTGGCAGACAGTCTGATACTTCTCCCAATGAGCAACGATGTGGCATCAACTTTGACACAGGCCATTCGGGACCGAAATTACGGGACCGTGGTCATGGGAAAACGGGGGCTGTCTGGCATTAAACGTTGGCTTGCAGGAAGCGTTTCAACCAGGGTTTTTCGGGACTTGAACGACCAGACGATTTTTCTCGTTGACTAATCATCCTTGTTTCTGCTGTATACAAAAGATTCGCCCGGCTCGTAAATAAGGATGTGATCCGGAATGGCACGGACCAGGCAGACACCATCGGAGAAGGGGCAGCGCCCCACCGAGCCCGGCATGCTGGCGATCCCGTGCATGCCTTCACACAAGATTATCTAACGGTATAAGCATACCTTTATCGCTTTAAGCCGATGACACCAATCTTCAGCATCCCTAAAGCAGAGCCCGGTTCCTGGACTCTGCTTTGATATATGAACTGCTGGGCCTGTTGCCCGAAGATATAAGTGGAAGGAAATGCTACGAGATCATTGGGCGGTCCACGGAATGCGTACCATGTGCCACAAGGCAGGCGATAGACCGGAAAGAATTTGTAAGCATAGAAAAATATGTTCCTGAACTTGGTTTGCATCTCAGTTGCCGCAGCAATCCGGTCATGGATGGCCAAGGAAATGTAATACGGATCGTGGAGCATCTCCGGGATATTACCCGGCAAAAGGAGACTGAAGAAGAACTGCGTCAAAGCGCACACTTTCTGGATAATCTCATGGAAAGCATCCAGGATGGTCTTAGTATCCTAAACCCCGATTTGAGCATTCACCGAGCGAACAGAACCATAAAGAATTGGCACAAGCAACAAGCCCCATTGGAAGGCAAGAAATGTTATCAAGCCTATCATAATCGAGAATTTCCTTGTGATCCATGCCCTTCGCTTCTGTGCCTCCAAAGCGGGGTTATGGAAAATGAAGAGATATGCGTTCATACTGATATAGGCATAAAATGGATTGAAATTTTCAGCTATCCTCTCGTGAATGCAGAAAACCATACAGTAGAAGGGGTAATTGAATTTGTCAGAGATATCACCAAGCGTAAACAGGCCGAAGAGGAGCTTAAAAAAATTGAATGGATGCTTTCCAGCCAACAAGCCCCCCCTTTGACTGCCGACTACACATTAGTGGATGCCTATATCCCGCCTTACGGAAATTTAACGGAATTAAATACAAGACGGGAAATACTTGATGCGGTAGGGGCAGAGACGCTTAAAAATATTGTCGATGATTTTTTGGACATGCTCGCCACCTCGGTTGCGGTTTATGAAAGAAACGGCGATTACGCTTTGGGTATATTTTCTTCTGATTGGTGCAGGTCTATGGACCGGGCTTCATATCAGTTGTGCGGTACAGAAGACAGAGAACAGGCCCTTAAGTGCGGAAAATGGCTTTGCCATGAATCCTGCTGGAATACCGCAAAGCAAGCTATCGAAACGGGAGCGCCGGCAGATGTGGAGTGTGAAGGAGGTATCAGGCTCTATGCCGTACCCATCCGTGCCAGCGGAGAGATAATCGGCACAATCAATGTCGGATACGGCGATCCGCCAGCCGATATTTCCAGGCTGTCAGAGCTTGCTTCGAAATACGGTGTGGATGTTAAAGAACTGATCCGATGGTCAAATGTCTATGAAAGCCGCCCGCCTTTTGTCATAGAAATGGCCAAACGAAGAGTTCATTCCGCAGCTCATTTAATAGGCGAAATAGTGGAGCGCAAACAGGCGGAAGCAGCGCTGAAGGAAAGTGAGACAACATACCGGGCTCTTTTTGAAAACAGCCTTGATGCCATATTCCTGACGGTTCCGGACGGCAAAATTTTTGCCGCAAATAAAGCCGCCTGTGAAATGATGGGAATGACAGAGTCTGAGCTCATTGCAGGTGGCAGGGACAAAGTAGTGGATAAGAATGACCCCAGACTTTCAGATGCGTTAAACCAACGGGCCTTGAAAAAGAGTTTCAAAGGAGAGCTTAACTTTAAACGAAAAGACGGAACCTCTTTTCCTGTGGAGATTTCAACGGGAGTTTATCAAGATATCCACATCAGCATAATCATGGACGAGAAAATTACGCATTCCGATCATTTCTTTCCAGAGGAGACTGGGATAGGCTTTTCGGGTTTCCTTGGAAATACGCCTTGCCGCTTTTCCAATAATTTCAAGTCGCCTGATGACAGAATCCTGGCTTTTGATATCGGATAAAAATTCTTCTCTTGTTGTTTGCCCAACATATGAAACGGCAAGCCGTGCCGCTTCGGAGATATCGAAAAAATAGGTCTGATCACGCTCCATAAATGACCTTTGCGCTACTTATAAGTATAGCGGGAATGCTTTAAGGCAACGGTGACCATGAGCGGGTTGCTGTTGGCGATACCGCATATCTGATTCTGTTGCAGAACGAAATATATTCTGGTACTTGTATAAATACAAGCATTCCGGAAATTTGGATATTGGCATTGTTATTGTTCCAAACCTTTAGAGCATCATTTAGAACTTTATTGGAACCGGAGTGAGATTATGCATTTATTTTTTTATAGAAACATCCGAAAAGTATTCCAGCCCCTTATAAAAAATGGTTAAACTGTAAGAATTTCCGTCCTCCCTGTATCCAGGAGAAACTATGAGTAACACGGCCGATAACACAGGCAACCCCTCCGCCAGATCAAACAGGACCCCGTCTCCGGCCACGGAAAAAATCCGCGAAAGAGCCGAGCAAAAGGCAAAATCCATACCCCTTCCGAACCTGGACTCCATGACACATGGGGAGATTCAACAGCTGCTTTATGAAATGCAGGTAAAAAGGATTATAACCGATGAAAGCGGCAACCCGCAGAAAATTGTTTTCGGTGCAAGGGATGTTACCGACCGAAAGCGTATGGAAGAGGGGCTGCGTAAGAGCGAGGAGAAGTATCGTTTGCTGGTTGAAGCGTCAAACGATATTGTCTGGACCTTCGATTTATCAAGCATGAGATACACGTACTGTTCAAAATCGGTGGAAACGATTCTTGGTTATTCCCAAGAGGAGGTAAAAAACTTTAAACTGGGTGATATCCATCCGCCAGAGACAAAAAAGAGGGTTATTGCCGCTTTTGACCAGGTTTTCAAGGGAGAGAACAATTCAGACCAGGTTTTAATTGAGGCACAGCATCGCCACAAAAACGGCAGCCTGGTTTGGATGGAAATCAGTGCGGTGATGCACAGGAATAACCTGGGGCAACCTGTATTATTTACAGGTGTCTCCCGGGACATCTCTGAACGTAAACAAGCGGCAACGGCAATTGAAAATGAACGAGCATTCCTTTCCGCCGTGATCGACAATCTCGAAGAAGCTATTGTAATTTGCGATCCAGAAGGTCGGATTGCCCGGTTCAATGAAAGGGCCCGGCGATTACACGGACTGCCTGAACAGCCTATCCCATCGGAGCAATGGGCCAAGTACTATGACCTGTATCAGGAGGATGGGATTACCCCTTTGCCAATGGAGGAGATCCCACTTTTCAGAGCCCTGCAGGGCGAGCGTGTTTTAAATGCAGAGATTGTAGTTGCCCCAAAACATAGTGGCCCTTATTCATTGGTTTGCAATGGACAGGCCATAGTCGATGAAACAGGCGAGATCACTGGTGCAGTTGTTGCGATGCACGACATGACCGACCGCAAGCAAGCGGAAAAGGCTTTGCAGGAAAGCGAAGAGAAATACAGAGAACTATTTAATAATGCGCCCGTAGGAATCTTTCGGACAGACTCCAATGGGAATGCCTTTTTGGCAAATCATTCTATGGCCAAAATTTTGGGATTTTCATGTCCACGGGAAGCCATCGATTATTTTAGTGACTTGGGGGCACAGCTCTATGTAAGCAAGGAAAGGCGGAATCAATTTATCCGTTTACTAAAGGAGTGCGGTTATGTGGAAAATTTTGAATACAAAGCAAAAACCTATGCCGGTAATAATATATGGCTTAGCATGAACGCTGTAGCTATTGCCTCACAAGAAGATAATGCCTTTTTTATAGAAGGCTTTACAACCGATATTACAGCCCGAAAGAAGACAGAAAAGGATCTCAAAGAAAGCGAAGAGAGATTTCGGGTTCTATCAGAAGCCAGCTTTGAAGGGATTGTAATTCATGAGAATGGAATAATTATAGATGTTAACAAAACTTTTACAGAACTTTTCGGATACGAATATGACCAAATAATCGGAATGAACGTTTTGGAACTGGCAAAACCTGAGTATCGGCAATTAATAAAACAAAACATACTGTCTGGTTTTGAAGGCACATATGAAGCGATGGGACTGAAAAAGGACGGGTCAACATTTCCAGGGGAATTGCGAGGCAGAAATATTACATACAAAGGCCTCAGGGTAAGGATTACAGCGGCAAGAGATCTAAGTGAACAAAAAAGAGCAGAAGAAGAACTACGAAAAAGTGAAGCGCAACATAGGATTTTGTTTGAAAATGCCAATGGTGCCATATTTGTGACCCAAGATGGAAAAATGAAATTTATCAACCCTCAAACCGAAAAGATCACCGGACTTTCCAAAGAGAAATTAATAGAAAGGCCTTTTTATGATCTCATCCATCCTGAAGACAGAGACATGGTTTTGGATAGACATAAAAGAAGAATATCCGGAGAAGACCTGCCAAATATTTACACTTTCAGGACAATAAACAGTGCGGGAAAAGTTCTATGGGTGGAGCTGAGCACTGCCTTGTTTAACTGGGAAGACCGGCCCGCTACGATTAATTTTTTAAGAGACATAACGCTGCAAAAACAGCTTGAGTCTCAGCTCTACCAGGCCCAAAAAATGGAGTCAGTGGGTCGCCTGGCGGGCGGCGTGGCTCATGATTTCAACAATATGCTATCAATTATCAACGGCTACGCGGAGATAACTGTTGACATGCTTGACCCCGGCGAGCCGGCCCTGGAAAATATACGGGAAATATACAATGCGGGCATGCGTTCGGCTGATATCGTAAGGCAACTGCTTGCTTTTGCCAGGCAGCAGACCATCAGCCCGGTGCTGCTTGATTTAAACGACACCATTTCAGGCATGCTGAAGATGCTGCAGCGGCTGATTGGCGAAAACATTGACCTTGCGTGGCACCCCGGCAAAAATCTGTGGCCCGTGAAGATCGACCCCTCCCAGGTGGACCAGGTCATGGCAAATCTTGCAGTAAATTCACGGGATGCCATATCCGATGTGGGGAAATTGACCATAGAGACGAAAAATACAATAGTTGATGAAGATTATTACAGGAGCAACCCGGAGGCAATTCCCGGGCAATACGTAATGCTGGCAGTCAGTGATAATGGCTGCGGTATGGAAAAAGAAGTCCAGGATCTCCTGTTTGAGCCTTTTTTTACGACCAAGGAAATCGGAAAAGGGACAGGCTTGGGGTTGCCCACGGCTTATGGCATTGTGAAACAGAACAAAGGCTTTATAAACGTATACAGCGAGCCCGGAAAGGGGACGACATTTAAATTGTATTTTCCTTCCCATGAAGAGACAAAACCCTCTTTGTAT
This sequence comes from Desulfobacteraceae bacterium, assembly GCA_011389605.1. Taxonomy (GTDB): domain Bacteria; phylum Desulfobacterota; class Desulfobacteria; order Desulfobacterales; family Desulfosalsimonadaceae; genus Desulfosalsimonas. Next base: position 170 of record JAABTZ010000208.1, on the reverse strand, counting down.
TCCGCAAAAGAGTCCAGCGAGCAAATCCCTACAGGAACGGAGACCGTTCTTGTTGTTGAAGATGAAAAGACGATACTTCAGATGGCCAGGCAGATGCTCGAAAAGCTGCGTTATACAGTTGAGACCGCCGGAACTCCGTCGGAGGCATTGCAGATTTCCAAAGAATATGA
>JAABTZ010000207.1 GCA_011389605.1 Desulfobacteraceae bacterium | reverse complement strand
AAGCCAAAGCCTTACACCATGGATATAGGTGTTGTAACAGTCAGGGACAGTGATTATCATCCCAACAAGAGATTGCTGCAGGCGGCTGAAAAGCTGGGTTGCTCCCTTTGCCTTATTGATCCTTACAGATCAGGCCCATGGATTTTAAACGGCCGCCTTGGCATGGGCGGGGACTTTTCAGGCGGGCTTCCCGGGGTGATACTGCCCAGGCAGGGTGCACAGATCGGGGCATCGAGTTTGACGGTGCTGAGCCATTTTGAGACCATGGGCATTGAGATGGTCAACAGTGTGGCCGCCATAAGGATTGCCGCCAACAAGTTTCTTTGCCTCCAGGCCCTTGCCGCAGGCGGCATCCGGGTTCCTGACACGGTTTTTGCCAACAGTTCCCTTCTGCTTTACGCGGGTATCGAGCATCTGGGGGGTTTTCCGGTGGTGGTCAAGAAATTAAGCAGCCGGCAGGGAAAAGACGTTTTCCTTCTGGAAAACAGCCATGATGCCGAGCAGGCAGAAGCCGACCATCTGGAACCGGGCCAGGGGCTTTTGCTCCAGCGTTTTATTGCTCCGGCCGGCCGCACGGATCTGCGTGTGCTGGTAATAAACGGTAAAATCGCCGGAGCAATGGCTTTGAGTCCGCCGGACGGTGATTTTCGTTCCAACTATCATGTTTCAGGCCAAAGCCGCCCGGTGGAGCCATCCGGACAGATCAGGCAGACGGCTTTGGCTGCGGCCCGGGCAGCAGGGCTTGATATTGCGGGCATTGACCTTATTGTTGATAAAGACGCAGTACCATGGGTAATCGAGGTCAATTATTCTCCGGGTTTTAAAGGCCTGGAAGCGGCCACTGGAAAAGACATTGCCGCTGAAATTATAGATTTCTGCCTGTCCGGATAGGAATTTGACGTGAAAATTTTCAACCTGGAATTAAAAAAACAAGACGGCCGGCTCAGGGCCCTTGCCATGGTAAAATGGGAGGACTGCGATCAGCCGGAAAAACAGATTTTTATTGAAACCCCTGATGTGTCCGGCCATGGCCTTAAGGCAAGCCCCAATGCCTTTCTGGTGGGCTGTCTTATTCCGGCCCTGCATTTCGGGGAAAACCGCATAGCAATTAAAGGTGAAGTCTGTCCGTTTCTGCTCGAAGGGCTGGAAACAGTCATGGCCCTGATGCGGGTCTGGACCCGGGGCCAGTACAGGCCTCTGTTAATTGAGCCGGAAAAAATTGCAGAAACCCGAAATGCCTATGATGCATCTGTGCACCGGGCAGGGATGTTTTATTCCGGCGGCATAGACTCCATAGCGGCTCTTCGGCGCAACATGCTACAATACCCCCGGTCTCATCCGGGCCGGGTGCGGGACTGTTTTTTTGTCCACGGCTTTGACATCGGCGGAGTACAGGCCAGGGGAATGAAATATCACGTGTTTGACCGCGGCCTTGCGGCCATGGAAAAAGTCACGGCCGAAGCCGGGGTAAACACCATTGCGGCATATACCAATATCCGGCATTTGTGCGATGAGCGGGAGCTTTGGCTGAACCGCTTTTTCGGGGCTGTGCTCGGGGCCGTGGCCCACGGATTTTCATCCCGGCTGGATCTTTTCTATATTGCTTCTTCCTATGACCTGGAAAATCTTGCTCCGTGCGGGTCACATCCCATGCTCGATCCCGCGTATTCAAGCCATGGCCTGCGCATACGCCATCGTGACGCGGATCTGAGCAGGCTTGACAAGCTGCGTATCGTGTCCGGATGGGAGCCGGGATTCCAGAATTTCCGGGTATGTCTTGCCAATGTGGAAGACAGGCTAAACTGCGGGCGCTGTGAAAAATGCGTACGTACAATGACCGGGCTTGCCGCCCTTGGCGTTTTGCACAAGAGCCGGGCATTTGTTGAAGATGATGTCACGCCTGAAATGTTTGATGCCTTTAAAATCAATATCCGCCACCGGCAACCCTTTTACCGGGAGCTTCTTCCCATGCTGGAAAAGCGGGGACGAAAGGATTTGGTGGAGGTAATTACAGAAAAATTATCTGAAAGCTGACGCCTTTGTAAAAAAGCTTTCTATTCCGCTGCGGCGGTATGTTTGCACAAAGGAAACCCGCGGCGCTTTGGCTGACCGGCGGCGCGAAAAAGGAATTTCCGTTCGGATAAGAGTTTGTAAAAGACAGGAATTTATTTATGGCTGATGCAGTTTCCGCCCCTGCCGTTGATCCGGAAAGCGGGGAATTTCCCCGCTGGAGGATTTATTTTCAGCTTTATCTGCGCAACATTGCGGCCAATCTGCTCGGGTTTGCCATTATAGTGGTGTTAAACTTCTTTACCCCCATGACCTCCACCTGGGTTGGCCCGGCCATGCTTGAAAACGGGGCGGGCAAATACCTTGTGATCCTTTTCCCCTTTATTCTCATTATAATTGCCATGCTTCAGTACCAATTCCAGTGCCCTGTGTGCAATCACCTGGTAAGCTGGACTCATGGCACTGCCTGTGAGCGCTATGATGAGCAGCAGGTCAAAAGGCGGGTTTTAAACCTGCCACTGATCCTGGCAGCAACAAATCTGGTTGTATATATTGTTGTGCCCCTGGTAATGATTTCATATTCCCTGATTTTCGACTTGTTTCCCCTGGACAGAAAAATTATGGCCCTGTTGTTTTTCAGGTCGGTCATGATCGGTTTGATAACGGCATGCCTTTCGTTTTTCATTGTGGAAAGTTATACCCGCCGCATATCCATCCCCCTGATTTTTCCACGCGGCGGACTGACAGATGTTCCCGGAGCGTTCCGGATCGATATCAAGCGCAGAATCCGTTTGCTCAATCTGGCTGGCACATTGACGCCCATGCTGCTTCTTGTTATGACCCTGGCTTTTGTGGTCTGGGATGTGCTTGGCACCCCTTCATTTTCCAGGCAGCTTGTTCTGGACATCTTTTTTTTCACCCTGGTGCTTTGTGCAATTTTTATTGTAATGGGATTCCGCCTTAATCTGCTGGTGGGCCGCTCAGTGCGCGAGCCGGTGGATGCCATGCTCGAAGTTGTCAAAAAGGTTGAGCAGGGAGATTTTACCCAGCGCATCAAGGTGGTTTCCAATGACGAGCTTGGCCAGCTTGCAGAGGCGGGAAACAGGATGATACAGGGCCTGGCAGAGCGTGAGCGTGTGCGCGAATCATTCGGGCGCTATGTAACCCCTGAAATCCGGGATAAGATTCTGGCCGGGCAAATTCCGCTGGACGGGGAAAGAAAGGCTGCCACCATGCTGTTTGCGGATCTGCGCGGTTTCAGCAGCTACGTGGAGTCCAACCCGCCCGAAGAGGTAATTATGAGCATGCGGGAGTATTTTACAATAATGGAAAATGCCGTCAGGGATAACGGAGGTCTGGTGCTGCAGTTTGTGGGCGATGAACTCGAAGCGGTATTCGGAGTGCCCCTGGAAGTAAAGGATCATGCTGATAAAGCAGTGCACGCAGCTCTTCAGATGCGCGAGGGCCTGGGGCGGTTCAATGAGAAAAGATTGGACCTGGGAAAACCTGATTTCCGTCACGGGGTGGGTATCTGCTCGGGCCCAGTACTTGCCGGAAATACCGGCAGCAGGGATCATCCAGCCTACGGCATGATCGGTGACACGGTAAATATGGCATCCAGGCTTCAGGATATGACCAAGGACTTTTCCTGCGATATCCTGATTGCAAGCCAGACCCGGGATCTGCTCAAAGACGATTTCAAGCTCCATTCAAGGGGAGAGCACCCTATTAAAGGACATGCCTCCACAATGGAAATATTTGAGGTTTTGGGCCATCTGAAAACCGACTTTTTACGAGAGCATCTTGACTAACAGCCTTAAAAAACAGATTACAGTCTTTTTGATCCTGCCAGTGGCTTTTATTCTGGTGGCCGCCGGGATTGCAGGGTTTGTCTACGCCAGAAACGCCCTGATTGAGCAGTGGCGGCAAAGTGCAATTCTTCGGCTGGAGCGCGCCGCCCACTACATAGATATGCGCCTGGGCCGGCCTGTGGAATGGATTGAGATGTACCACGATGCTGCCGTCCATCCCAGGGCCGGGGGTGCCAGGGATTTTATCCTTTCCCGGCTGGAAAGCCTTGACGGGGTTACCACCGTACGCCTGATTCAAAATCCTGATGGTTATAATCCAGGGGCAGGCATGCATCCGGGACGGACCGGGCCAATGGGTCATTTCAGATCCCTTGGCAGCGGGGCTGTCTCAGAGATAACCCCGCCTGAATATGATGCCAAACAAGGGCATGAAACCGTGACCCTTATTTCCCGGTTTAAGGATTCGTCCGGCCTTCAGCAGGGCAGGCTGGAGGTTTCCGTGCGTTTTGACTATCTCATGGAGGGCATTGAAAACCTTGGATGGTGGCAAAGCCAGCAGGCATGCCTGGTGGACAGCACCGGGCGCTACCTGACTCACAGCAGTGCGATGCAGGGCCGCAGACAGCTGGGAGAAACTCTTGACACAGTGGAGCTTGACCTGCTGGAACAAATGCAGCAGAAAAAATATGGAACCATTATGGGACCCGGGCATCCCCCGGAAAGGGTCAGCGGATTTTACAGCCTGGAACGTGCCTCGTGGGTGCTTATTATGTATGCACCCGGAAAAGAAATCCTGAGTCCCATTATCCGTTTTCGTTTTTATTATGCCATGGCCGGCGCGGCCTTTGTTGCTGTTATCGTTTTGCTAATGCAGTATGCCGCAGGCCGGATGGTAAAAAGGATAAGCAGGGTGTCCGGGGCATTTGAAGATGTGAAAAAGGGCCGGTACAGCAGGCGCCTGCCCGCGGCTTCCAGGGATGAAATCGGCCGGTTGGAGGCTGGCTTCAATGACATGGTGGAGGGATTAAAGCAGCGCGATTTTATCCGCGACACCTTTGGGCGTTACGTGGATCCCGAAATAGCCCGGGAACTTCTGGAGCGGCCAGGGGCTGCCGGTCTGGGAGGGGAAAAGCGCGAAGTGGTCATTTTGATGTCTGATATCCGGGATTTTACAGCCGTGGCCGAATCCCTTAGCCCGGAGGAAACCATTGGTGTCTTGAATCGCTATTTTTCGTACATGATAGATGTGATCCATCAGTACAAGGGCATTATCGTCGATTTCTACGGCGACGGGGTGCTGGTTTTCTTTGATCCCCATGAAGGGCCGGTTTACCAGGCAGCAGCCAGGGCAGTGCAATGCAGTCTGGCCATACAAGCCGGCATGACGACGCTGAACCGGGGATTTGAAAAAAAGGGACTGCCGTCAATGGAAACCGGCATCGGGATTCATGCAGGCCCGGTGGTGGTAGGAAATATAGGCTCTTATGCAAGGGCTAAATACGGCATTGTTGGCAGTGCCGTAAACATAACCCAGCGCATCCAGGAAAAGGCAGAAGCCGGCCAGATCGTGATATCCGAGCGTATTTACAGTATTCTTGAAGAAGAACTTAGAGCGGAAAAGCCTTTTTCCGCACAGCTCAAAGGAGTTCAGGAGGTGAAAAAACTTTACCTGTTAAAGGGTTTTGAGGCCATCGGGCATTGATCACACCTAAACTGAGCGTTTCAGATTTTTAAAAGCAATTAATTTTGATGGAGCCGTAAAAAGTCCAATATCTGCGTTACGCGCAATTTCTGAAGAATTTCACGTACGGCTAAGTACGCTGCATTCTTCAAAATCGCGCAAGCCTTGATCTTGGACTTTTTACGGCCCCATCTGAAATCAGACCTTTTACGAGTGCATCAGAACTGATGGCTTTGTAGAAGTTCATACCTCATAAATTGACAATTTGTCAATTTTGATGGCGCCGTAAAAAGTCCAATATCTGCGTTACGCGCGATTTCTGAAGAATTTTATGTATAGCTAAGTACCCTGCATTCTTCAAAATCGCGCAAGCCTTGATCTTGAACTTTTTACTGCACCATCTGAAAACCGACTTTCTACGAATGCATCAATTTTGACGGAACCGTAAAAAGTCTTAAATAAGGATGTAGCGAATTTTCAGGGTTCAGGTCAATAAAAAAAAATAACGAGCGCTCGTTATTTTTTTTATTGACACCAGGATGATTTAATCTTTACAAGTTTTATGATAAATTTGTATGTATACCAGTGATTCGGAACCTCTATACAAAAATCTGTTAAGAAATGCTGAAAAAAAGGAGGACAGCCTTTATGATTTCTTTTTCCCTGG
>JAABTZ010000206.1 GCA_011389605.1 Desulfobacteraceae bacterium | reverse complement strand
ACGCGCGATTTTTCAGAATTTCACGTACGGCTATGTACGCTGCATTCTTCAAAATCGCGCAAGCCTTGATTTTGAACGTTTTACGGCGACATCTGAAAACCGACTTTTTACCATAGTGTCAATGTTGTTTTGTTTAAGCGCCAATTATTTTTTCCGGAAGTGAAACACTCCCCAGGTCAAATAGTTTTTGTTGCCGCCATCAACCCAATGACGCAGCCCCTTTTTCATATTGTCGATATACTGGCGGCTCACCACTTTTGCCAACTCGTCTTCCCGGGCCTCCATCTCCTTTAAAACCCGGCCGTAATGCTGGGGCAAATAGGGATGGAGGGATTCATAACCAGCGACTTCAAAACCGATTTTTTGGGCATAATCCTGATAAAACCCGGGAGAACCCAGAGATTCCAAATGAATCCGTTCATAAATGGGCCCCAAAACACCTTCCGGGCAGTCATCGGTCTGCATTGGATCCGTAAAAATCATCTCTCCGCCAGGCTTCAAAACCCTATAGGCCTCCTTGAGGACTTTCTGCCTGTTGTCGCTGTGCAAAATAGCGTCCTGGGACCAGACAATATTAAAGGATTCATCCGGATAGGGAATTTCGGCAAAATTGCCGTCCACAACCTCAATCATGTGGTCCAGGCCCTGCTCCTTGTTCATTTTCCTGGCACGATTGTTTTCGGTTTCACTCAGATTAAGCACTACCACTTCCCATCCGTAATTCTTAGCCAGGTAGCGGGCAGATCCTGAAAAGCCGCCGCCCAGATCTATGATGCGGGCTTTTTTCCCCTTGAATCCGGACCGGGACGCCATGTGGTCAATCGTACGACGACTGGCCTCGAATATCGTGTCTTTTTCCGACTCATAGATTCCAAGGTGCAGATCCTCGCCGCCCCATATAGTGTAGTAAAAATTATGTGCATCATCACTATCGTAATAGGACTTTGTCACCTTTACGGGTTCAGGGATATCGTTGCTCATTTAACGCCTCCTAATTTTGACAAAAATCAATTAAATTAATAATTTGTTTTAATCTTTAGTTAATAACGCAAAAACCATAAATACTCCAGCCTGGACCTGTTTTTAGCGAAAGTGAAATAATAGTTTTTCCGAATAATTTTGTAGAATTACATATAATATTTTGATATTATGATATAAAAACTAAAAGCTGTCAAGGTTTTTTTTTGAACAACACGTTTGTCTATATATTACATTAGTTTTCCTAAATTGCAAGAAGCACTTGACAAAAAATTATTTCTTTGCAATGATAATGGACTTGTAAAAAGTCGATTTCGGACGGCAAAGTAAAAAGTTCAACTTCAGTAAGTTCCCTTCAGAAGCATCGTTAAGGTATAAACAAACAAAGAAACCACATATTGAAAAAGGATACTCATGGCTAAAATATTCCCTTTTCAGGGCATCAGGTATAACCAAAACAAAATTGAAGATCTCTCGCAGGTGGCCACACCCCCCTATGATATTATTTCAGATGATGAGCAGGAGGAATATTACCGGCGCCACCCCTGCAATGCCATCCGGCTTGACAAGGCCCGTGCCACCCCTGAGGACGCAAAAGACAACAATCCATACACCAGGGCAGCCGACGACTTTAAAAAATGGTTTAAAGAAGGTGTGTTGATCCGGGATGAAAAACCCGGCTTTTATCTCACGACGGTGACTTTTCCCATAGAAGGAAAATCAGTGACCCGATGGGGACTGATCGGGACGGTGCGCCTGGAGCCGTTTGAATCCGGCGTGGTACTTCCCCATGAGGAAACCTTTTCCAAGGTAAAATCCGAACGCCTGGAACTAATGAAAGCATGCCATGCCAATTTCAGCCACATTTTTTCCGTTTACTCGGACAAAAATGGCCTTCTTAAAACTCTGAGGCAGCATGTGGAGAAAAAACAGCCGGAGTCTGAATTTACCGATGACAGCGGCCACTTTCACAGAATGTGGCAGATTACAGACTCTGAAATTTGCAGACAGGTTACCGAAACCATGGAAGAACGGCGCCTGTTTATCGCCGACGGCCATCACAGGTATGAAACCGCCCTTAACTACAGGCAGTGGGCACGTAAAAACGTTGCTGAGTTCGACGAAAACCACCCGGCCAATTTCATTATGATGTATCTATGTGCCGTAGAAGATGAAGGCCTTATAATCCTGCCCACCCACAGACTTCTGCCCGGCATACCCAAAGAGGCCCGGCACAAATTGCTAAAGGATGCATCTCAATATTTTGAAATTGAAACCTTCTCCCACGATTCAGGCGGGGCAGATAAAGCGGTCAAACAACTGGACCAGTCCCTTAACCGGCACCGCAAAGAACATATCGTGGGACTGGTCATCAAAGACGAGCCTGCCTGTTATGCCCTTGTGTTAAAACCCGGCGTGATGGAAAAAATCTTTGGCAATGAAATCCCCGCCCCGCTTCAGGGTCTGGATGTCACGGTTTTAACCCGGTTGATTTTAATGAAGCTGATGGGTTTTGATAAAAAAAGCCTGGATGATCACTCCCTTATAGGCTACACAAGTAGCCATGACGAGGCCGTGGAGTTTGTGAAACAGGGCGAATACGACATTGCCTTTATCTTAAATCCGCCAACCAACGAACAGGTCCGCAAAATTGCAGAAGCCGGCCTGACCATGCCGCGGAAAACCACATTTTACTATCCCAAGGCTGTAACCGGCCAGGTTTTCAACAGCCTGGAACGGGACTGAGAAAAAAGAACCTGACCAAAAGGGGATAATGCCATCAAAACCATCAGCCAAACCCATGAAATGCAAAAGAGCGCGGAAAAATTGTGCATGCAGGGTTTTACAATCGCCTTTGTGCCCACAATGGGCTATCTGCACGAAGGCCATATTTCCCTGATGGAAAAAGGCAGGCAGCTGGCAGACGTTCTGATAGCAAGCATATTTGTCAACCCCGCCCAGTTCGGTCCGGGTGAAGATTACGACGCCTATCCGCGAAATCCGCAAAAAGACTCCGCCCTGGCCCAAAAAGCGGGGGTGGATGTTTTGTTCATGCCGGAAAAAAACCAGCTTTATCCGGAAAAATATGAAACTTATATAACACAGTCAAACCTTCCCCGGTTTTTGTGCGGCCTGTCCCGGCCCACCCATTTTACAGGGGTTATGACCATAGTTGCCAAGCTGTTTAATATTGTAAAGCCCCACTATGCTGTTTTCGGGCAAAAAGACTACCAGCAGCTGGCCATAATCAGAAAAATGACCCATGATCTTAACTTTGACATAAAAATCGTGGGGGCCCCCATAGTAAGGGAACCCGACGGCCTGGCAATGAGTTCGAGAAACAAATATCTTAGCCCTGAGCAGCGCCGGTCGGCTTTGGCACTCAGCCGTGCTCTGGCTCAGGCCCAACAAAGCGTGGCCACCGGAGAGATCCGCGCGTCAGCCTTGATTGAAACGGCTCAAAAAACAATTACTTCAGTCAGGGAAACAGCCATTGACTACGTAGTGATAGGCGATCCGGAAACCCTGGAGGAAGTATCGGTCATTGACCGGCCGGTATTAATGGCTTTGGCGGTAAAGGTGGGGCAAACCCGCCTGATTGACAATTGTATTTTATCTCCGCCTGTGGACAAAACATCCTGACGGTATAATTATTTACCTTAATTGTACCTAAATTGAGCGATCTTCAAGTTTGCCGCAGATACAAGGAAGATGCAGACTGGCTATAGTCAACTATGCGAGGCTGCATCTGAGGCAGTAGATGCGGTAAACTTGGAAATTCCGGAGGGTTTCTGATTTTTTAAATATAAATTGATGTTATCCTTTAAAATTAATTGCTTTTAAAAAAGGATTGCGCAATTTCGAAGAATGCAGCGTACTTAGCCGTACGTAAAATTCTTCAGAAATTGCGCGTAACGCAGATATTGGACTTTTTACAGTTCCATCAAACATTAACTTGAAACAAAGGAGTGTTCAATGACACAGCAAAACTATCTTTTCACTTCAGAATCCGTTACAGAAGGCCATCCCGACAAGATAGCCGACAAAATATCTGACTCCGTGCTCGATGCTTTCCTGTCCCAGGACAAGCGCTGCAGGGTGGCGTGCGAAACCCTGGTGACAACCGGCATCGCGTTTATCGCAGGCGAAATTACGGCCCAGGCAACGGTGGATTTCCAGGAGGTGGTAAGAAACGCCATCAGGGATATCGGCTATTGCTCATCTGATATGGGCTTTGACTGGCAGACCTGTTCGGTGATCACCAGCATCGACAAGCAGTCTCCGGATATCGCCCAGGGCGTTGACGAGGGCAAAGGCCTTTTCAAGGAACAGGGCGCCGGGGACCAGGGGCTGATGTTCGGCTATGCCTGTGATGAAACCGAGGAGCTCATGCCCATGCCGATTCTCTATGCCCACAAACTAACCAAGCAGCTCGCCGATGCACGGAAAAGCAATGACCTTGAATTTCTCAGGCCGGACGGTAAATCCCAGGTGACCATCGAGTATGTAAACGGACGGCCAAAGCGCATTGACACCATCGTGATCTCCACCCAGCATTCACCTGATGTCACCTATGACCAGATCAGGGAAGGCATTATCGAGGGAGTAATTAAAAAGGTGGTGCCTGAAGAGATGATAGGAGATGAAACAAAGTATTTCATTAATCCCACGGGTAAATTCGAAGTCGGCGGACCCATGGGCGACTGCGGGCTGACAGGCCGGAAAATAATCGTGGACACCTACGGCGGCATGGGGAGACACGGCGGAGGCGCTTTTTCAGGTAAAGATCCCTCCAAGGTTGACCGAAGCGCCTGCTACATGGGCCGCCATATAGCCAAAAACCTTGTAGCCGCAGGCCTGGGCAAAAAATGCGAAGTCCAGGTGGCCTATGCCATCGGGGTTGCCCAGCCGGTATCCATTCTTGTGGACTTTTTCGGTACGGGCAGGATTGCTGAGGACAAGGCTGTTGAAATAGTGCGCGATGTCTTTGACTTAAGGCCTGCAGCCATTACCGAGTATCTCGATCTGCTGCGGCCCTTCTACAAAAAGACAGCAGCCTATGGCCATTTTGGCAGAAATGATCCTGATTTTACATGGGAGAAAACCAACAAGGCAGATGAGATTCGGTCCAAAGCCGGTCTTTAAGACACCCTTTGCTTTACCTGAAAAACCCCGGCAGTCACTGCCGGGGTTTTTCAGGTAAAGGGTCGCAAACAACCATCACCCGGCATTCCCGGAGAAAAAACAGATTTTCGGCCCTGCTTCGAAGCCGGGAAGCATCGGTGTTGCTGATGACAATATCAGTGCGCGACCCATCCACGGCGCCCAGGGCCCTGACCGTAAGGGGATTATTGCCTGTCCGCCCCATTTGCCCTGCGGCGGAAAGATCAGTTGCATAACCGCACATACCGTGTTGAACCACAAGTTCCCGACTCACATGAGCAGATCCGTAGACCTCTCGTCCCGATTCATCAACAATATCAAAACACATTGCCGGCACCACATCTGTTTTACGTGCATCAACCACCAAGCCCGTAAATGGTCGATGATCGGGATCAAAAGTGGTTCGCCCTAAATTTTTCATTTCCAGCTGCACAATTGATCCGGGAAGAATCAGCTGTGACAGAGGGCCGGAAAAAGACATCCTGCGAACCACATCCACTGTCCCGTCCGAGCGGTAGACAGTGTCATGCACCTTCGAGGATTTAAGCAGCTCTTCGATTTTTGCCAGCATTTGGTCATCGCCTGAAAACAGTTGCCCCACAACCTTGTGATTGCACAAGCGCAGCTGCCAGACTGTTTCAAGAAGATTAACATAGGCATCGCGCCTTGCATTTCTCGCGGCAGCGATCCAGCCTTCGGGGGTGTTTGCAGCCTCGGGCTCAGAAGTCCCCGAACCTCTGGCTTCTATAAGCCGGTGGGTCCAGTTAATTCTACCGCCGGCAGCCAGCTCCACAAGCTCAAAGTCTTCTGCACAGGTTTTGCCCACAGGAGAGCAAACCAGCAACACAAGCAAGATAGCAGCCGGAAAGATCTGTCTCATTGATTCATCTGAATAATAAAATTGACTATAGATTCAGCTTGTTCAAGGCCAAAGCGTGGTACCAAAGCTTTTATTTCCGCATCCGTTACCAAAGCTGCAAGATTCGGGTCCTGCAGGCATACGGGACCATTTTTGCAGGCTTCCAGGCAAACCTCTATTTTCGGCAGGTTCTCTTTTTTATAACCTTCGGCCAGGACAA
>JAABTZ010000205.1 GCA_011389605.1 Desulfobacteraceae bacterium | reverse complement strand
CGCTGCATTCTTCGAAATCGCGCAAGCCTTGATCTTGAACTTTTTACGGCGCCATCTGAAAACCGACTTTTTACGAGAACATCAAGGTTGACATTTTCTAACAGGTGCGATTGCCTCGGGCTTCTGCAGCCTCAGGATTGACAGTAAATTCTTCTCCCTCCTGAAATAAAAGCCACTTAAGCCATCTAAAACTGAAGTCCAGCAATTCCAATTCATCAGACCTGATTTTTTCCACTGTCTCAGGGGCAACCTTGTAGAGATTGAGAAAAGAGCTTTCAAATACAAAACGCCTGAACCGGTCAAGATCATAACTGGCTGTAAAAAACATGTTCTTGGTCTTCTGGGTCAGATGTATGTTGGCCGGTATGGAACGCTTCCGGACAATGAGCTCTGTCCAGGGTGCATTGACCCGGTCATAGATATCCACGCCCTGATCCCTGCGCCACTGATCGACACTCCATTCAACTTCTTCCTCAAAGCCACGGCAGTGTGGCTCATTTACAAAAAAATAGAAGCCTTCGTCGATTTCATCTTTATGGCTCAGTGAAGCCACTCCCAATGGATAATAGCGGCATGTGGTGGGCCTGTCTTCGTAGATTATACAGCCCTGCTCTTCCCGGACAAAGGGGCATACCGGCTCTCCGGGCTGATCGTCGAGCATGCGCAGAGTCACTACCGGCAAATCGGTTTTCTCCAGAAGCTGGGGGGTGGTGTACATGGCCAAAAATTCTTCGGAGGTCAGCTCCAGCCGGTTTTTCAGCCTTACAATATCATAGGGGGTCAACATAATATTTATGCCCCGGCAGCATTGGGTAAAACAGGAAATGCCGTGATGGCACCGGAACTGAAACCGGCTTTTATTGCTTAGTTGCACCGGTGGAATGCCGGCGCTGTTATCTGTTTCCATTATCTGTCTCCTATTATTATATTTCAGATGGCGCCGTAATCGGGCATGGGAGCAACAGGCTCGCCGCCCAGCACATACCCCCCGTCGAGCCGCAGAACAGATCCGGTCATATACGGGGCATCCTTTATTAAAAACATTACCGCCCGGACCACATCATCGGTTAGCCCCACCCGGCCAAGCAGGGTATGGTCAACAAGAGCCTGCTTCTGATCTTCCGAGAGCAACCCCCAACCGCGGGTGCCCTGGGCATGACGTGTTTCAAAAATGCCAAGCATCAACTCGTTGACCCTGACTTCAGGAGCTGCAAGGCGCGCCCAGGTCTCTGTTAGAAGGGAAATTCCCCGGTTTGCTGCGGAATACCCCTCGTTAAACAGGTAGCTGACCGGCCCGCAACGGCCGGTTATGCCGGCAATGGAGGAAAAATTAATCACACAGCCATTGCCGCTTTTTTTAAGATACGGCAATGCGGCCTGGAAAACCCACTGCTTGGCCCTGAGGGTGGTTGCCAGCTCCAGGTCCCATTGCTCCAGGGTATAGGCGCCGTGAACCACGGGCCAACCCCCTCTTTCAATATTGTTTATAAGGATATCAATGCCGCCGAAGCAATTAGCTGCATGGTCTACAAAAGGAGCAACGGCCTTGGTGTCCAGCAGATTAACACGCTCAATTAAATGGGGCGTGCCGGTGGCGGCAAAATCACGCTCCATGGAATCCAGTGAATCCTGCCAGTCATACCAGCTCAAAGCAAGGCGCACCCCGCAGTTTGCAAGGGCAAGCCCCACAGCCTTCCCAATGCCCTTGATACCGCCGAGAACCAGGGCGGTTTTACCTTTTAAATCCATGGCCTCCGCATTCATCTGCTATTTAGTCCTACTATCAAGGCTTGATGCATGCTGCAGGATTTCGGCCGCATATTTCATGGCAAAGCAAAGCAGGGCCGAATCATCGTCTAACAGCAGGGAATCTGTATCCAGCCCGATTTTCCGGCAGTCTGGCTCCACGGTACCGGCAAAAGCATGGCGAAAAGCATCCAGATCATAAAGGGCCTTAAACAATTTTTGAGCCAATTCTTCTTTTAAAGGTCCCGGCAAAGCCTGCTGCTTGACCGAGATAACTTCAATCATGGCGTCATTGGCTTCATTATAGGGATTCAGGCCCTGATCAGCTACCCACTGACGCACACTCTGCCCTTCGGACTGGTCAAAACCCCGGCAATGCGGCTCGTAAATCAGCACGTAGGATTCTGTCAAAGCCCCTGTCTGCCTGGAACGGCTCAGCATGCGGGCCAATGGATACATCCGGCAGGAGCCCGGCCGGTTTTCATAAACCGTGCACCCTTCGGAAGTCACAAAGGGACACTTTTTATCTCTTTGGCCCTCGGGCTTGAGACTTACCACGGGAAGGCCGGTTTCAGGCCCGGGGTAATGCATGGTATAGGTCTGCAAAAAATCGCCGGTAACCATTTCCAGATGCCGGGCCAGCCGCAGCACATCATAGGGGGTCAAAAACTGGTTAAGATCCCTGCAGCAGGAATTGAAACACTCAACGTGCGGGCCGCATAAAAAACCAAAGGTCTCGTCAAAACCAACGGGTTGCATGCTGTTTTGTATTTTCATATAAGTGTTTTCATCCTGCTCAATTTTGATGGAACTGTAAAAAAAACTTTTTACAGGCTCATCGACAATAGCATTTTAAAAAACAGGATCAATGGATTTTTTACAAAAAAGCCGGTTGCCCATCTATGATATGCCCGGAAAAAGTCGGTTTTCAGACGGAACCGTAAAAAGTTGAAGATCAAGACTTGCGCAATTTCGAAGAATGCAAGATACTTAACCGTATGTGAAATTCTTCGGAAATTGCGCGTAACGCAGATATTGGACTTTTTACTAAGCCGTCAACTATTTTCCCTTGCATCCTGGCACGAGTGTGGTATACATTTTGGCTCAAATTGAAGCGGCCAGGCCCGGGGCCAGTCGGCCGAAACACTGACATTTCGTAATATCTTATACAGGGAGGTGCCAAATAGCCAAGGCAAAGACCAACGACAAAGACAAAAAGGTCAACATCAACGGAGAAATAAAAGCCAAAGATGTTCGGCTCATTGATGCGGAGGGCAATCAGCTGGGGGTGCTGCCTCTTTCTACCGCACTTTCCACAGCAGAAGAAGCCGGGCTTGATCTTGTGGAAATATCCCCGAATGCAAGCCCGCCGGTTTGCAAAATTATGGACTACGGACGTTTTCGCTTCCAGCAGGACAAAAAGCTGCAGGAAGCAAGAAAGAAACAGTCCGCAATCCAGATCAAGGAGATCAAAGTCCGCCCCAAAACCGACACTCATGATCTTGAAATAAAGCTTGGGCACATTGAAAAATTCATCGGCAAAAAAAACAAGGTGAAAGTAACAGTCATGTTCAGAGGACGTGAAATCACCATGACAGACAGAGGGCGGTCCCTGCTTGAGCAGATTGCCCAAAAGGCCGGTGAATTTGCCGCCGTGGAGCAGCCTCCCAAAATGGAAGGCCGTACAATGACCATGCTTTTGGGGCCCCGATAGGCAAAGCGGCTTTTCAGAAAATGAATCTCCCTGCCCGGGCCTTTAAAAAAGATCCTAATGAAACTTGCGCCCGGAAAGCAGCTAAGTGCTTAGAATTCTTCTTTTTTCGCACTTTATATCTTTTTTATTGACTGTCTGCAAAAGATGTAGCATACTTTATTGTTTATAAAAGCTGCATATATTTAAAATTGATGGACTTGTAAAAAGTCGATTTTTAGATGACGCTGTAAAAAGTTCAAGATCAAGGCGCGCAAAGACCGGGGAAGGCAGCGTACCCAACCGTACGCGAAATTTCTGGGATGCGGCACAACGCAGGTATTGGACTTTTTACAGCGTCATCTAAATTGTTTTTTCATTTTTTGAGGGAGAGCGATCATGCCGAAAATCAAAACCAACCGCGCTGCTGCCAAACGGTTTAAACGCACCGGTTCAGGCAAATACATGTTTGCCAAGTCGCATGCCAGCCATATATTGACCAAGAAAACCCGCAAGAGGAAACGCGCGCTAAGACAACAGCAAGTACTGGATGCAACCAACCGCAAAGCCGTTAAGCGGCTGCTGCCGTATGGATAACAAGGTACAGGCAAAAGGAGTATCACCATGCGAGTCAAAAGAGGATATAAGGCAAGACACCGCCGCAAAAAGGTATTGAAACTGGCCCGGGGCTATCAGGGCGGCCGCAGCAAGCTTTTCCGTACCGCTGCCGATGCCGTGGACAAGGCTCTTATGTATGCCTACCGGGACCGCAAGGTCAGAAAGCGTCAATTCCGGCGCCTCTGGATTGTGCGGATCAACGCCGGGGCAAGGATGAACAACCTGTCATACAGCAAATTCATCAATGGGCTAAAGCAGGCAAACGTTGAACTGGACCGCAAAGTTTTAGCGGAACTGGCTGTTTCAGATCCGTACGCATTCTCCCAGCTGGCCCAGACCGCCTCAGCCCAGCTGTAACAAGGCGATTTTCCGCACCCGGGTGATACCAGCGTGAATTCCTCCATTGAAGAGATCAGACAAAAAGCGCTATCTGAACTTGAAGCCGCCGAAGATGCAGATTCGGTGGAGAGCCTGTCGGTCGCCTATCTGGGCCGTAAAGGCAGGGTCACTGGTTTTTTGCGCAATATTTCCAGCCTTCCCGTTGAGCAGCGGCCAGCAGCTGGCAAAAGAGCAAATGAAGTCAAAAAAGAACTGGAAGAAGCATTTGCCAATGCCCTGGCCATACTGTCAGCCTCACCGCAGGAAGATCAAGGCATTGATGTATCGCTTCCCGGACGGCCCGCGCCTTTGGGCAACCTGCATCCCATTACCCTGATTACACGAGATATCGCACGTATATTTGAAAGCATGGGATTTGGCATTGCCGAAGGACCGGAAGTTGAATCAGATTACTATAATTTTGAATCGCTTAATATACCTCAAAACCACCCCGCCCGGGATATGCAGGACACTTTTTATGTCCGGGACCGGGTTGTGCTGCGCACTCATACCTCTCCCATACAGGTTCGTTACATGGAAGCCCACAACCCCCCTGTACGAATTATTGCACCGGGCAAGGTATACCGCTGCGATTCGGATCTGACCCACACACCGATGTTTCATCAGGTGGAAGGCCTGCTTGTTGATGAAAAGGTCTGCTTTGGAGATTTGAAGGGAATTCTCACCGCATTTGTCCACCAGATCTTTGACGACGAAATCCGTGTACGCTTTCGCCCCAGCTTTTTCCCCTTCACTGAGCCGAGTGCAGAGGTTGATATACAATGCGTCATTTGCCGCGGAAGCGGCTGCAAGGTCTGTTCGGACACCGGCTGGCTTGAGGTGCTTGGCTGCGGCATGGTTCATCCTGCGGTATTTGAAAATGTAGGTTATGACATTACCCGGTATTCAGGATTTGCCTTTGGCATGGGCGTTGAGCGCATCGCCATGCTGAAATACGGCATCAACGACATCCGCATGTTTTTTGAAAACGACATTCGCTTCCTGAGGCAATTTTGAAATGAAGGTCAGCCTGGAGTGGTTGAAACAGTATGTAGACATCGACATTGATGAAAATGTTCTTGCAGACCGGCTGACCATGGCCGGACTCGAGGTCGAAGCCGTTGTCCGGCCCTACGACTACCTGAAAAACATAGTGGTTGGAAGCATCCTTGATGTTTTACCCCATCCTGATGCAGACCGGCTTTCATGCTGCAGCGTTGATGTTGGGGACCGGACCCTGCAAATCGTGTGCGGGGCTCCCAATGCGTCCGCCGGCATGAATGTACCCTGCGCAATGATCGGCACCATTCTGCCCTCGGGCATGGAAGTTAAAAAAACAAGAATCCGTGGGCAGGCATCTGAAGGAATGCTTTGCAGCCAGGCCGAACTTGCCCTGGGTGAAGACAAGTCCGGACTTATGGAGCTTTCAGCCGACGCAGTTGCCGGAACGTCTCTTGCCAGTGCCCTGGGCATTGAAGATACCGTCTTTGAAATAGGGCTTACCCCCAACCGTTCTGACTGCCTGAGCCATACGGGCATTGCGCGGGAAATCGCTGCCCTGCTGAATAAAAAACTCCATCTGCCTGAAATCGCAAGCCCGCCGGATGCAGACGAAATTGCCGGACACACCTCGGTTACAATCCAAAACCCGGAGTTCTGCCCGAGGTATGCTGCACAGCTGGTTTTTGACATCACGGTAAAGCCGTCTCCGCAATGGCTGCAGCAAAGACTGCGTTCTGTTGGATTAAAGCCCATCAACAACATCGTGGATGCAACCAACTACGTGATG
>JAABTZ010000204.1 GCA_011389605.1 Desulfobacteraceae bacterium | reverse complement strand
GCGGTGGATGGGATCCACGAAGCTGGAAAATATTTTTTCCACAAGAGTGTTTACCTCGTCTTCAGGCCGGTCGATGGAAAGTTTGGTATATCCTTCCAGATCCAGAAATAAAATGCTCACATCCTTTTTCTCTTTTTCCCTGTCGATCATCTCCGGGTCATTTTCCACAATTTTGCGCACGGACTGGGGGACAAAGGGGGACAGCTGAGTCAGCATCCGGTTGATGCGGATTTTTTCCTGGGTCATGGCCCAGTGTTTTTTGGCGCTTATAATAAGATTTTCCACGGTTTCGGCAAAATCCTGGAGCAGAAAAAATTCCCGACTGGAAAAACGAACCCCGGGCCGTGCAACAACCGAGACCACGGCCAGAAGCTGATCTCCTTGAAAAAGGGGCACCGCGGCTTCCGGCCCGATCGGTATCGATGTGCCGTCATGCCGGATGACCGGCTGGCTGCCGGTTACAACCACGGCTTTTTTTCTGGCAATTGCCTGCTGGATGGCCGGCCTGTGGCGTTTGCATTTAAGGCAGTTTTCAGGGCGGTCATGCAAGGCGCACTGCAGGGGCCGGGTATATTTGCCTGCTTCAGGGTCAAGCAGCAGAATGCAGGCCTCCATTGCATCCGGTATGATTTCGCGCAGCTCTGAGCGCATCTTTTCAAGGATTTCGTTGGCCTCCATAAACGGGGCAACTGTTTTGGCAAGTCTTTTCATGACTTCAAAGCGTTCCTTGTAATACTTTTCCATAAGTCAAACCTTTTCACACTCGTAAAAAATCGGTTTTAGACAGCTTTGTCATTGCAATGCCGCACCAACCGTTAGCCTCAAATGTGCGCAGCAGTTTAAACCTTTCGGGTGCAAACGCTTTTAAAACCCCTGCCTGCTCATAGGGCCTGAAACCCGAGAAAATCACAGCAGCGCCGGGTGCGCAAATTTCTGAAACAAGATCATGCATACCGGCCAGGGTAGGGTAGCGCAGGTTGGCTAAAACAAGGTGAAAGGGAAACAGTCCGGGATTTATTTTTTTGGCCCCGGAAACGCTGTTAAAAATTTCCACTCTGTTTTCCAGGCCGTTTAAAGCTGCATTTTGTGCAGCTTCCACCCTGGCGCATGCATCAATGTCGGTCCCCGCGGCATGCACGGCCCCAAGAAGGCATGCGGCAATGGCAAGCACTCCCGAGCCTGTGCCGATATCCATGACCCTGCAGCTGGCGGCAGGAGCAGGCAGTATCTGATTTTCAAATACCCATGCCATAAGCTCAAGGCAAATGCGGGTAGTGGCATGATCTCCCATGCCAAAAGCCGCTCCCGGCAAAATACGCACCACAGTCTTGCCGGACGCCTTGTCCACGGCTGCATCGGGCGGGGCAAGAATGACGCCTCTTGCTGCGCTAATTGCCCGCTTGCAGGAAATTTCCACAAAAGTATGGCCCAGAAATTGTGTGTATGCAAGACGGTTCTGGGCAATCAGTTCTTTTAATGTCCTGCGCACGGTTTTTGCCGGGGCATGGCATTGGCTGCAAATACTTCGCTCAAGATCAAGGGGCGTATATTTATGCTCCGCGCATCGAAGCATGTCCATGATTGCCTTTGAAAGTCTTTTATCACAAAAGGCGGCCAAATTGTTCATGTCCGGGAAATCCTTTTGAGAAGGCTTTTTAACATTTGTTTAAATTCCCGGGCAGCAAAGTCCGCGGCCGCCGGATCATTTTTTCTTGTCGCGGCAAAAAAGCGCCGGCTTGTTTTTTTTTGTTTTTCGCTCCATTTGGCGCTCAGAAATTCAGACACTGATTTGTCCTCATCCTGTTTTTCTTCGGGTCTGTTGCGCCGGCTGTGGGCCCAGTTGATAACATGCCAGAAATAGATAAGGCTGCGATCGATTATAACAAATAAAAGCTGGTCGTTTTGTATGGGTCCTGCCTGAAGGCTTATGCCGCCCAATGCCTGGCCCTTGATCCTGGTTCGCGCGATTTTCCGGGTCCCCCAGGCAGCGGAGCCGGCTCCCAGGGCCCCTCCAAGGGCTGTAAACACTCCAAAGGAAAGCCCGGCCAAGGCGAGATCGGCCTTGGCGCCAATGCCCGCGCCCAGGCCTGCCCCGGCCCAGGCCATCTGGTTTCTGGTAAGTCCCAGGGCTTTTAAGGTTTTTTTTGAAAAAAGATCCTGGCCTGCCAGCGACCGGGCGGGAAGATCATAGGAGAAAATATTGTGTTTGAATCGTTTCTTGATCCGCTCATGGGCCTTTTTCTCCATGTCTGCAATCTGGTGCTCAAAGCGTGAAACCAGGTTTTTCTCAACAGCTTCGGTTTCAGATGGGTTCCTTACGGTTTTTTGCACGCGATGGCCGATAACCGATGTCAGCAGATCAGCAATTATGGCCGCAGTATTGCTCAACCTGCCCTGCCAGTCCTGTTCAAAAGCGTCAATGACGGTTTGAAGTGCTTGCTGCCAGTCCGGATCTATGGCTTTTAAAGTTTCCAGAAGACCCATGCGCTCTGCAAAACTTGCCCTATGGGCGTCAAAAATACGGATGGTGTTAAAATGCATTCTTGCAGCATTCTTCCAGTCCTCGATATAATCGCCTTTTTTCCGGTCCCGGGTGTTTATAACGGCCATGCGGGCAGCGCCGGTCAACCTTAAAATTTCCATTTCCACCCGGTCCGTGCCGCGCACGGGCCGGGTGCCGTCCACCACAAAAATCACCCCGGCCCCCTCTGCCAGGGGGGCCAGAAGCTGGCATTCGTCTGAAAAATCCTTGTCATTTTTATGTGCACGGATAAATTCGTCAACCCATGGTTCCTGAAAGTCAGCCCGCTGAGCAATCCACTTGTGGGCCGCCCTCGGGTTTTGGAATCCCGGGGTGTCAACAAACCGGATTATTTCAAACTCATCAATGATTACAGGATATTGTATGCATCGGCGGGTTTCTCCCGGAGTCGGGCTTATGGGAACCGAGTCGTTTTCCGCAAGGGTGGCCACCACCGAGGATTTCCCCTCGTTGGGATGGCCGAGAACTGCAAAAACCGGGATGTCAGGTTTGCTGGTGAGTTTATTGTCTTTATTATTCAAGGGATTTTACCCGTGTGTACGGATCTGCAAGGCTGTTTACAGCCTGCTGCCAGACAGTTTTTTCAATCTGGTCCGGCGGTCCGGGCAGGGTGCCTGTTTTGCCCGGTTTTCCTGCCAGGTATATGATCATGGGTGCAGATGCTCCAATGGCAGCCCTTATTTGTCTTATCCAAGCCATGTTTTCCCTGATGGGCGGCTGCCATGCCTCTATTACTACAACCACGCGCAGGGGTGCGACATTTGTAGCCTGCAGGGCATGGATCAATTTTTGAAAGTCTTCTTCCGGATCACCGGTTGCGGCAATTACTGTATCCAAAACCAGGCCAAGGTTTTCTTTTATCTTACGGCCAAGGGCGTCTGTGTCTATGCCTGCTTCCTGAGGCACCACAACCAGGGCTTTTGCCCAAGGGTCGTCTGCTGTTGCCCGGCTTTTGTGCCCGTGTGTCTTATGTTCCGGTTTTAGCGGCGCATGGGTCTTTTCTCCATGCACTGGCCGGCCGCGGGTTTGCACATTGGGAGCTGTCATTTCAAGCCAGAGCCGATCGCATTCAGAGTGCGTAAATGTCAGGCCGGCAAGCCGCTTTTTCTGCTGCCATTTGCCAAAACCCAGAAGAAGGACCCTGGGGCCCAGTCCGTAAAATATAACACTCATACCTAAAAACGGCCACCAGGAAGCCAGGTCTGCGGTGGCCAGATTATAGATGCCGTCTTTTAACACCATTTTGCTGCCTGCAATCTGTGCAGCCGTGGGATGGGACCAGGGGGCTTCCATGAACCATGCCCAGGGTGCGGCTATAAATTCCACAATGCCATGGACCGTAACAGGATCAGGCTGGAGGGTGGACTGCCAGCCGAAAGCCACGTCTGTAAGCGTGATGCGCAGCAAAAGTGCGGCAAGAATTCCAATATTAAATCCAATACCTGTTATCTGGGCCACGTTGAAAACCGGCCAGAAAAAAACACCGCCATAGACCGTGCGCGTTCGTCCCATAAGGCCCAGTGCCGAGCGGATCTGGTTTTGGCGCTCTGCGGGCATGCGCGATGATAAAACACCTGGAATCCAAAGAGCCAGGCGCCTTAATATGGCCGCTATCACAGGGTAAATGCCTTTTTTCTGCCAGGCAGGCCGGATCATGGAAAGAAAGGATGCCGCCCCCAGCATTGCCAGCAAAAAAAGCTGGGGTGCAAGAAGAACCCACAGGCAGGTAAACACGTTTACAGGTGTGGTGCCCCCGTAGGACAGCAGAGAACCTGCAAGGGCTGCTCCGCAGAAAAATGCCGCAAAAAAGCCGATCCATCCGCCGATTCGAATGGTTTCCCTGTAGATTTCCCCGGGCAGTAAACTCTCCTGTCTGCCGGCTGCTTCAGACTGCCTGCGAAGGTTCAGCCAGTGCTTTAAAACAGAGCTTCGGTCGGTTCTGTCCGGGTTTTTCCCGATGTGTTCAAGATAAAGCCTTCGGTTTTCAGCAGCGCCACTGCTGTTTGAATTCCGGGAGTCTGCCTGGTTTTGTCCGGCCAGGAAATATTCCAGATCGATCAGGTCTTGGATCTGCCACGGGGAGATCATGAAAAAATCCGGTTAAAATAATGTTGATTAGCCTGTAAAAAGTCTTTTTTACAGGCAGTGTTAAGTTTTAGGTGATTAAGTGTTAAGTAAAATCAAGAAGTTATTTTTTTATTGTTTGGCGATTATGTCAGGTTTAGAGGTTTAGTTTACGGCGCCAGTTTAGCACAAAGCCCTTTCTTGTACAATGAAGCTATTGTGTTTTGGAAAACTCTGTATTATTGTAGTTCGATAAGCCTATACAAGGAGTTGTAACCATATATGCGATTTGCTTTTACGGAATCAGGCCGCGGTACCGCAGAACCTGAAAATCTTCACAGGGTACACTTTGCCCCCCCGGATCTTAATCTTCTGAAAAACTCCGCCACTGTGGTGGATATGCATTTTCACAGCCGCTATTCGGACGGTTCAAACGATATTCCCTCCATTGCCCGGCGTGTGCGCAAGTTGGGCATAGGAATTGCCGTCACGGACCACAACGCCATTGGCGGAGCCCTGGAAATGAATATGTACAAAGACATTTTCAGCATCCCGGGAATTGAAATCACATCCAGGGAAGGGGCTCATCTGCTGGTTTATTTTTACGAGATCAGCGATCTTGTGAGGTTTTACGAAAAAGAGCTTAGATATTTTCTGGGAAAAGAGATCATGTCCTCATGTGCCCTGTCCATGGAGTCCCTGATTGCATGCGCCCGGCAGTACAGGTGCGTTGTCGTCTTTCCCCATCCGTTTTCAGCTGCCTACGTGGGCGTGTGCAATCCCTTGTTCACAACCGCCAGGCAGCAGCATCTGCTGTCTGCGGCAGACGGCATCGAGGCTGTTAATGCAGGCAACCTTCACAAATGGAACCTGGAAAGCACTGTGCTGGGATTTAACCTGGACACGGGGCTTACCGGCGGCAGCGACGGCCACAATCTGTTTCAGTTCGGCCGGGCCGTGACCTGCGCCTCATGCCCCAATGATCGCGGCGCTTTTCTTGATGCGGTTCGGGACAGGGCCACCCATGTCGTTGGCAAGGAAATCAACCTTTTCCGGAAAGTCACTTCCAACGGCATGAAGCTGGGCAGCAACCTCCGCAATTCTTCTGATTTGTTCGGAAAGAACATGCGCTACGGCTATGCCCTTATAAACAGCCGGTCGCGCAGGATGAAAGACCGGATCTGGCCCCACAGGTAAGGCGTTTTTTACAGGTAGGGTGAAAACAGCCACATAAGGGCATCCCTGGTCTTTGCCGCAAGCGGTCTGTTTTGGATATCCCCGAGATAGATCTGCAAAGAGCGTCCGATTTTTTCGTCAATGTAGCCGGCAATCCCTTCTGCCACGTTTGGATCAAAAATCTCCACGTTAAGCTCGAAATTCAGCTTCAAACTCCTCGGGTCAATGTTTGCCGAACCTATCTGGGCGTATTGGCCGTCTGCCACAAAAAGCTTGGAGTGCACAAAGGGCGCCGGCTGGAAATAAACGTTTGCACCCCAGAACAAAAGCTCCCAGAGCATGTTGTTGGCCGCCCACTGGATGTAGGGCAGGTTGTTGACCTGCGGCAGCACGATATCCACCTGTGTTCCGCGCAGCACGCTTGTCTGGATGGCTGATAT
>JAABTZ010000203.1 GCA_011389605.1 Desulfobacteraceae bacterium | reverse complement strand
GGTTGTATCGGTTGTGAAAAGTGCAGAAAGGATAAAATCTGCACCGGATTAAATGATGGAATGTCTTTAATCTACAGCCGGATCATTGATTCAAAAGGTCTTGTTCTGGTTTCTCCTACTCACAACTATAACATTACTTCCTGGATGAAGGCATTTATTGACCGGCTCTACTGTTTTTACAATTTTGAAAATCGCCGGCCCAGAGCATGGTCAAGTCAGTTGGCCGGCCAAGGCCGGAACGCTTTCTTGGTTGCAGTATGTGAACAAGAAAACAAGAAAAATATGGGATTTACCCTTGAAGCCATGAGACTCCCAATGGAAGCGCTTGGATATAAGATAACTGGAGAACAGGCAATATTTAAAATTTTTGATAAGGGAAAGGTTAAAGAGGATAATGAATCAATGGAAAGGGCATTTGCAATGGGCAGGGATTTAGCAAAGTCATTAATGGAAAAATTATAGAGAAACATTGCCCATTGAAAAGTTATTAAAAATCCAGCCCTGGCGGCTTGGTATATAATGGCAATGTTTGCAGCCCGGCTGCCGTATTGTGGCAGAATCGGCCGGCAACCGGGACTGCATTTTTTTTTGCCAGGGCATGTACTGGGGATATGACCTATGGCCTCAGATGCTATCAGATTCGGCCCTGTTATCTGGCACGTTCTTTTATTGCCCCCTTTTCATCGGAAATTATTATTTCCACCCGCCTGTTTCGCTGGCGACCCGCTGGGGTGTCATTGCTTGCGACCGGAAATTTTTTGCCATAACCCTTGGTGCGAATCCGTGCAGAATCAATTCCCATTTCCATGAGCGCATCACGCACGGCTTCAGCGCGGTTGATGGAAAGTCCTAAATTGTACTGATCACCTCCGACACTGTCTGTATGTCCCTCTATAAGAACTTTTCTTTCCGGGTATTCTTCAAGAAACTCCGATAGCTTCTCAATGGTTGCATAGGCACCTTTTTTGAGATCGCTTTTGGCCGTGTCAAAAAGGACATCTCCCAGGGTCAGCACCAGGCCCCGCTGGGTTTGTTCTGCCTGCAGGTCGGCAATCCGGGCTTCCAGTTTTTTTGCCTTTTCCTCTTCGGCCAGGGCTTCAATCTTTGCCTGTTTGGCTTCCTGGCGTGCAAGTTCAGCCTCACGCCTGGCTTGCTCGGCTTGCTTAAGTGATTCCTCTGCTTCACTTGCCCGTGCAGAAAGAAGAACAATACTTCTTTCCTTGCTGGCTGATTCCCGTTTTCTTTCAGCTTTCTTCATTGCAGCGGTTTCCTTGGCGATGAGGGCTTTTTGCTTTGCAACATAGGCAAGATGTGAAACTTCTTCAGGATCCTGTTTTGTCTCCCAGCCTTTCTGAGCTTTTTCAAATGCTTCCCTGGCATCAGCCAGTTCCATGGGGGCATATTTGTGTATGTCAGGATTATTTTGGATTTCAGTGTAAACATCATGTGCGCTTAAAAGCATGGAATTTTCCTGCATGGTGGCACAGCCGCCCGAGAGAAAAGCGGCAATGCTGAAAAAAACAGGAACAACCAAATATTTTATTCTTTTTATTTCCATTAGTTAAGCCTCCATTTATATCAGATTGTGTTAAATCAGCTGTCGCTTTATCTGTTGATTTCTTCCTGCAGGGCTTTGATACTGTCCTGTATTTCCTGCAGTGCCTTTCTGCTGCTTTCTGCCCGCGCTTTTGCCTCGGCAAGGTTTGCATCTGCCGCAGCCTGTTTGGCCAGCCGCATGGCTTTAAGGTTGTCTTCATTGTTTAAGGCCTCCCGGGCCTGATTTAGCTTTTCCCTTGCGGACCGGAGCTCAAGAGGTGCAGTTTCATAGGCACCGGCTTTTTCTGCCTGGCTGATTGCCGAGTTGGCCATGCTGATCTCCGTGTTGGGCGGCGGATACTTGGTGGCACAGGCTGACAACCCGAAAACAAGCAACAATAAAACCATGATCAGAATTTTTTTCATAAAGCCCTCCATTAATAAATAATTGTTGAAGATTCTTTGCTGCCGGATTTAATTTATAAAAACCGTTTATTACGCTGCTATGATTTTTGATTTGTTAAACAAAAATAATACCACAGCAGAGAACTTCAACATAAATATGTGGCATGCTGCTCTGAGCAGGAAAATAGCTGGTAAATAAAATGATATTCAGGAAAGCCAGGGGTCATAGCAGCAAGCGTATTTTTCCCAGATATGATCGGTGATTTCCCGGTGATTGGATGAACGCCCGGCGATCGGTGGCATCTTTGCGGGCCGGCGATGGTTCAGGATGTATCGCTTGCCGTTTTGGATGATTTCTTCGGGGAAAAGGATATGCTTATGCCGGCTATCAACTGCTTTCCGGTTATTTCCATTATCTCGGTATTTGCCTGACCTTGTATCCGCACCGGCCGGCAAGTTCCACGGCTGCCTTTCGGACATGATCATAATATGTATCATATTTTTCCCGCAGGGTGGGAAAATAGAGGCTGTCGTCTGCAGCACTTGACAGGGTGTGGGCCTGGGGAAAGTAGTTTTTGAAAATGGTTGTGTTGTGGCGGGCTGCGATATCGATCAGTTCCCGGTTATGGAGCTTGTACTGCCGGGTTCGCCGATCGGTCTTGTTAAGAAGAATTCCGGCTGTCTGCGGCGCCGGATGCCGGTTGTTTTCAATTGCCCGGGCATATTGTATCATGTTGAATGTGTCGGTCATGGCATTGACTGCCATGCGGCTGGACTCCGATGGGATCAAAATGTAGTCGGATGTGCGAAGAGCTGCCATTGTTAGTTTGTTTCTTTGGTCTACGTTGGCCGGCGTGTCAAATAAGATGAGGTCAAACTTTTTTTGCAGGGTGCTGCTCAGGGATTGCAGAAAACGGACAACTTTTTGCTGGCTCCATTTTGATTCGATGTCAATGGCTGATTCACGCTCCTGGGTCATGACCCAGAGTTCGGCAAGTGGAATCCGCCTGCTTTGCGTGCGGCCCTTTTCCCTTTTGAGCAGATAGTCGGAAAAGCGCACCTTTTTGCCGTTGTTGATGTCTTTAAACAGGTGTGTAATGCTTCGTTTATCAGATTTGGCAGCGGCAACCGCGTGGATACCGATCAGGGAGGTGGCAGAGCTGGATTGGCTGTCGAGGTCCACCACGGCAACCCGGGCTTCTTTGCCGGCTATCCGGATGGATGAGAAAAAATCCGACAGAAAAACCGTAATGGTCGATTTGCCGACGCCGCCTTTATTGTTATAGACCGAAATTACAGCCATCTTGTATACCTGCGGCAAAAGTAACGGAAATAACTTGGGGAATTGCCTTTCAAAAAATATCTATTCGGGAAACGGGCTTTTGTCAACCAGGAAATGCTGTAATGCTGTAATCTCAAAAGTCAGTGCCTGCTGTTCCAGGGTCTTTGGGACTTTGGGGGGAGCAATAAAAAAATAGGTCCTGCCTGCTTTTTTTATTTCATCATAGACCTGTTAAGAATTGCTGCCGGATTTTTCGTCAATTTGACATATCCCTGCTGCATGACCATATATTTTGAATTATAGGGAGAAGAACTGATGCACTCGTAATTTTTCCTTTAAGGAGGTCTGTGATGCCCAAAGCCATAAGAATCCATGAAACCGGCGGTCCGGAGGTCATGCGCTGGGAGCAATACGATCCGGGCGATCCGGCTCCGGGTGAGGTTCGCCTGCGCCATGAAGCGGTCGGACTCAACTTTATCGATGTATACCATCGTACCGGCCTCTACCCGCTGCCCGCACTTCCGGCCGTGATCGGGATGGAAGGCGCGGGCATAATTGAGGCCGCCGGCCAGGATGTCAAAGAGTTCAAGCCCGGAGACCGGGTAGCCTATGCCAGTGTTCCGCCGGGGGCTTATGCACAGGTCCGCTGCATCCCCGCCCACCGGCTGGTACCTCTGCCCGGGGACATCTCATTTGAGCAGGGCGCGGCCATGATGCTCCAGGGTATGACCGCCCGGTACCTGCTCACGGGATGCTATCCCGTAAAGGCCGGGGACCGCATCCTGATCCATGCGGCCGCAGGCGGGGTAGGAACCATCGTGTGCCAGTGGGCCCGCGCTTTGGGCGCCCAGGTCATCGGCACGGTCGGATCGTCTGAAAAAGCCGAAATCGCCGGAAAAAACGGCTGCAGCCATACCATTCTATACAAGGAGACCGATTTTGTCGCCCGCGTAAAGGATGTTACCGATGGAGAAGGTGTGGACGTTGTATATGACAGCGTGGGCAGGGACACTTTCACGAAATCCCTGGACTGCTTGAGGCCCATGGGAACCATGGTGTCCTTTGGCCAGTCATCGGGGGCCGTGGCTCCGTTTGATATTGGGATTCTTTCTGCAAAAGGCTCGCTTTTTCTAACCCGGCCCAGCCTGATGGCCTACACGGCCCGGCGCGAAGATCTGCTGGCCCACGCCAGGGACCTGTTTGAGATGGTGGAAAGCGGCGCAGTAAAAATTCCGATCAGCCAGACCTACGAGCTAAAGGATGCCGCCCGGGCCCATCAGGACCTGGAGGCACGGAAGACAACCGGCAGCACCGTGCTGATGCCCTGAATTTGAACCTGGCAGACTGCCGAAAATGCCGGTCAAACAGATGTCTGACAGCAGCATTGGCAACCTGCCAGTTCTGCAATGTGGTCCATGGCGGGCAAGGCGCCCATCAATATCCAAGGGCGGAGTTGATCAGCACCACGGTTACATCGGTCATCATTGGTTTTCGGTGCAGGATCGTGGTGATTCGGCAGATGCGCTGGGGCGAGTTGCAGTCCGTGCAGATGCCCGTCTCCGCACAGGGTGTATTCATATTTAAGCTTTTGGCGCGCATGGGTGCTGCAACTTCCCGTACCCTGCGCAATGCGCCGTCTAAATCCAGGGTCACCTTGTTCATGCCTGCCGCGATGATCACATTGGGACATCCAAAGGTCATGGCATTGGTACGGTTGCCCACGCCGTCGACATTTACGATTTCCCCGGTGGCTGAAACAGCATTGGCGCTGCAGATAAAACAATCACACCGGCCCTGCTTAAGGCGCAGGGATAGATCTGATTCCTCAGGGCCGGGCTCCCAGTGGTCATATATGGTTTTTTCCTTCTGCAGAAGAGCTTTTGGCAGACCCAGGGCCCTGGCAGTTGCCGATCCGCCAAAACCGTAAGTTTCATAGTCTTTGACAACTTCCAGGATAAGCTCCCGGGCCTCGTCTGCCGTGGCCACGAAATGAGCTGCAAAACCATGTTTTTTAAGATTCTCGATGGTCTGGTGCCCCAGTTTTTCCCACAGCCAGGCCTGGTATTGGATGTCTGTCATTGCTTGTCCCCCTTTCTCTTTGATTTTTTATTAAATACCATAAGGTCCTGGTTTATGGCAACCGGTTGTCGCAGAGGATAATCCGGATTGGAGTTTGACGCTTAGGAAAGGTTTTGGTAAGAGTAATAATCAAAGGTTTTTTAGAATCTGCATATCGGATCTGTTGGGGCAAATTCGTCAGTCAAAGGAGCGATGAAATGGTTGAATATGAAAAATCTCCGGAACATAAGGACCGCTACGAGGTGCTCACAGGCAATATTGAGCATGAAGTCCAGACTGTGGATGTTGAGGCCATTGGCGACCGGATTCGGGGTATCCGTGAGGAGAAAGGCATTACCTATGATGAGATTGCGGCACTGACAGGCTTTGACGTGGAAACCCTGACCAAGATAGAGGCAAATGAGATCCAGCCACAGCTAGGAACCCTGGTAAAACTTTCCAAGGCCCTTGACAGTGCATTTTCCAGGCTTTTGTCCGGGGTGGGCAATCGTCTGTATTCAGTTACCCGCAAGCATGAACGAAAGCCCGTTACCAGATCTACTTCTCCCAAGGGCCGCAAGCTTTACGCCTACCAGAGCCTGGCACCGGAAGTACGGGGCCGGCACATGGAGGCACTCATAGTTGATCTGGAGGAAAATCCCGACCAGGAAGCTTCCGTGCACGAAGGCGAGGAGTTTATCTATGTTCTGGAAGGCACGGTTCTGGTTAGAATCGAGAAAGACAGTTTTGAACTGGAACCCGGCGACAGCATCTACTATCTGTCAACCACCTCTCATATGGTTGCGGCAAAAAAGGACCGGGCCAGGATCCTGGCAGTGCTCTACGAGGGATAGCCCCGGCCCGGAATGTTTTTTTCACCTAAACTGAGCGTTTCAGATTTTTAAAAACAATTAATTTTAAAGGATAACATCAATTTATATTTTAAA
>JAABTZ010000202.1 GCA_011389605.1 Desulfobacteraceae bacterium | reverse complement strand
AAGAATAAGGCCGATGCAGAAAGCCACCCCGGGAAGGGGTATGCATTCGGTAAAAAAGCAGAGGACCACAAAAACGGTCATTGCTATGGCCACCTTGATATGCCAGGCACCTTTATCGGCTGCTTCCCTGTCGCTTCCGGTCAGGTCTTCATACCTGAGATGATGCCGGCGCAGATCAAAGGCGTTTTGCATAATTTCGGCATATCGCTGCTCAGATACATTTTTTTCAATAAACTGCCTTGCCCTTTCAAAATTGGTCCGGGTAGTTTCAATGCTGTGAGATTTGCACCATTTAATGTCCCTTGCAAGATATCTGGCCCTTGTCAGTGCCCCCATCTGAAGGTTCTGCTCCATTATCCTGGCCGCTGTTATCTGCCACTGTTCGGCATCACTTCGGTTTTTTTCAAACAGTGCCTGGGTTATAAGATCAATTACGGCAGCGGGGCCAACCTTATATTCAGTGCCCACGTCTTTCATTCCGTATGGAGTGGGCATAATCAGGATTGCAAACAATAAAACAACCGGAATGATAAACAACTTCCAGTCAACATATTTGTCGTAGCCGGTGACTTTTTTCCCGCCAGTTTTAACAGCCATGGAAAGCTCCTTTCCGTCAGTGGAATCTGGACGATAAACATTGGTAATCATTTTGAGCGCAGAATTTTCTCCATTTCAAAAAACAGATCCTGCTCCCGGATTATGCCGACTACTTTGCCCCGGGAGTTGACAATCATTCTGCGGACCCCGTTGCTTATCATCTGGAATGTGGCCTCCATAAGGGATGCATCTGCGTCTATTTCATACGGGGCCGGAGACATGATCTGGCCTATGGGCCTGTCGGCATTGGTTTCAATTGCGCGCTGAAATTCGCCCTTCCAGAAAAGCGGTGAGTACTGGATGCTGTCGGCAGTCGATGGCTTGGGAGCTGACAGGTAGGCGGGCAGCATCATCTGCATCAGATCGTTGAGGCTAAGAATTCCGATTACTCTCTGGGGTTTGTCAACAACGAGCACAGACCTGTGGCCGGTTTCCATTATCCGGGAGGTAGCCCGTGTCACAAAGGATTTCTTCAGCTCCAGAATTGCTTCCTTTACTGTCACCTCATGGGTAAGAGTCGTGTATTCATCAATTGGAATCATCACTCCGCTGACAGGCTTTTCCTTGTAAACCTCTGTTTTTTCCGAGTGCTGCGTTGCATCCCGGATTTTGCCCGTGAGCACCTCTATGTCGCAAGGTTTGGTCAGGTAATCAACTGCACCCTGATCCCGGGCAAGCCTGGCAGATTCAAGGTCGCCGTGACCTGTTAGCATTATTACAGGCAGATCAGGCTTGCGTTTTTTAATCTCCGCAAGGGTTTCATGACCGTCCATGCCTTTCATTTTAATATCCAGGATGACCACATCCGGCTCCTGTTGAAGCTTTTCCAGCGCCTCGGCCCCGCTTTCAGCCATGATTGTATCAAACCCCCGGCGGGATAAAATTTTTTCAGTGGTCTCCCTGAAGCGCTGCTCGTCATCGACCATCAACACCTTAATTTTCTGGCTCATAAGCAATCTCCTTTTCCCCCCGGCGCCAGGTAGGCACCCGTTAGTCTACAACCATTAGCCTGCTAAAAATCCATATCCGCCAATCATGCATGCCAGGGTAACGGCCACAACCATCACAGCCTCCCATCGTTTCATTCCGCATACCATTATCAGGCCGATGCCGATGAGCCACCAGCGCCACACTTCGACTAATAAAAGCAGATACGGAATCCATGCCGCCAGCAGGGCAGCCGACGCTGCCCATGCGTAAATCCCGAAAAATTTTGAGAAAACTATATTTGTCCTCAACACAGACCGGCTTAAAACAAATCCGGCAATGGCTGCCATCAGGGGCATGCCCGCTGCATTAATAAAAAATATCACCACTGCCGCAAGGGGCTGCGGACAAATGTGCGTAAGCAGGCTTGCAGCAGCATAAAAAACGCTGGAAACAGCAAGTGAAAACACCGGCATCAATGTATTGCCTGATTTGCCATACTCCTCGAAAAAATTACGTGGACCGGTGATAATCCGTCGCATTGATCCCGCATATGACCCCAGAACTGAAAACCGGGTTGCTGCTTGCGCATATGAATCCACTTTAAAATACTCCCAGTTTGATCATTACACCGGCGGTCAGCATAGCGATGGTGAGAACAAAAAAGATTTTCCGCTCTGCGGCCCGGGTAAAGTAAATTTTCCCGTTTTCCACCTTAAAGCCCCTGTTTACTGTTTTGCCTTCCTTTGCCTGCATTTTTAATCCCCTGGATTTTGATGGCACCTTAAAAGGCTAACATCTGAGTTATTGGCCTCATCTTAGCTCTTGCCATTTTCTTTATGCCGCCGGGTGGTCCTCAAAAAACCTTCCGGAATCATCAGCGGGCAAAGAGATTATAAAGGAACTGCCGGCTCCCGGCACACTTTGCACCTCCATTTTCCCGCCCAGGGATTCCACAATATTTAAACTTATGGCCAGGCCCAGGCCTGTTCCCTTGCCGGCCTCCTTGGTGGTAAAAAAGGGAAGAAATATTTTCTCAAGCTCTTCGCCTGTCATTCCCTTTCCCGTATCTGTCACCGTAATTTTAACCTCATTGTCCGCCTTGCGGGTTGCCAGGGTTATTTTCCCCTCCTGGCCAATGGCATCCACGGCATTGTTGATAAGATTCTGAATAACCTGGCGCATCTGGCTTTTATCCGTAAAAATCCGGGGCAGATTCTGGTCATAATCCCGTACCAGTTCTATGTTGGAAATCCTAAGCTCTCTTTCCATAAAACCGTCTACCACATCATCAATAAGGTCATTTAAGCTGGTCTTCTCGATCCTGGGCTCCGAACGCCTGGAGGATTTTAGCAGTTTCTCAGTAATGTCCCGTGCACGGTAAACGGCTTCTTCAATTATGGATAACTCCTCACGAACCCGGCCGGCGGTTTCGGGATCAGCATTGCCATCGCCTCCGTATTCCGGGTCAAAAATGTCGTTTACCACCCGGCACTGGGAAAGGATTATTGCAAGGGGATTGTTTATTTCATGGGCAACCCCTGCTGCAAGCTCCCCGATTGACACAAGTTTTGCCGCATGAAAAAGCTGGGATTTAAGCATCCTTTCCGATGCTTCTGCCTCCTCAGCCCTGCCAAGGATTCTTGAAAGGACCAGCCATATGATGGCAAACATTGCCAGAACCATTAAAACCGTGGCCCCGATCATGATCCTGCGCGTCTGATACATTTTTGCATAGGCTATGTCCAGGGGCTGGCCAACCATGAGCAGCCAGGGGGCCTCTGTTAGCATGGCAGAGGCCACCAGCCGCACTTTTCCATCAAGGCTGACTTCCACAACCCCCCGGGCCATGAGCTCTGAAGGCTTATAGGGACTTTTTTCCAGCAGCCGGCCATGGTCCGGATCAACTATCTGGTAGTCACCTTCCATATTAATCAAAGCTGACTCCACTGCCTTTCCCTGGGCAATGGTGCGTAAAAACATGTAAAGCTTGTCAGGGTCCAGGGTTGCGCGCATCACGTAGGTACCAGGGCCCACCGGCTGTTTGACGGCAATGGTAAAATGCGGCTTGTTTCGGAATCCCAGATAAATATCGCTGATATAGTAGTTACGCTCAGCATTTATCAGGCTCTGATACCATTTTTCCTGGCTGTAATCCTTTCCCCTGAGATAAGAATACGGCCCTGCATAGCCTACCTGCAGGCCTTCGGGGTTCATGAAGCCCACGTCCACAAAGGCATCACTGAATTCGCCAAGATGCATGAGATAGCTGTTCATCCGGTCTTGATTCGGCGTGAGATGAAATTCGCTGCGGTGAAAAAGACTGAGGATGTTTACAACACGCTCCTGGAGAAACAGATCAATGGTATTTCTCTGGCTTTCGGCAAGTGACATGAGATGGAGCTGGCTGCTTTTCTTTAAGTTCACATTAAACTGAATATGAAAGTAAACTGACAGCAATGCCAGGGGGATGAGAAAGGCAAGGCAGACTGATAGAAACAACCGTTTGCGAAGTTTGCTGTAATAAAGGCGGAAATCTTTGTCCGCTCCGTCAGCATGCTTGCTTTTAGCTTCGATGTTCAATTCTTTTCTCCTAATACCTGATTTTGCTCCAAACTACTGCCGGGCGGGTTTTTCGCCCGTGGATTGTTGCGGGCCAGCAGGTTTTTAACTGTAGTGATCAGCAATGCGGGATCAGGGGTTTTTTCCACAATGGCATCAGCACCTGAAAACGCAAAGTTTTCAACATCTTCTGCATATGGTGTATAAAAAATTATTGGCACCTGGGGCGCCTCGCTTCGGATTCGGGCAGCAGCCGAGGCCCAGTCAATAAACGGCAGGCCCGTATCCAGAACAATCAGATCAGGCCTTCTGTCGTGCTGAACAAGGCGAAGGACTTCCGTGTGAACCTTGGCAAAAACGAGTTCAAAACCCGCTGCCATAAATTCGCGCTTCAGAAAAAAACGTATATGAGCATTTGAATCAGCAACCAGAACCAACGGACACGGCATTTTTGCAACCTCTTTGTATAGAGTGTATAGCCCTTGACAGCAAACAGCATGCCAATGCATCCGGCATCCTGCTTAATAGCTTGAAAAAAAAGAAAAATTGAATTTTTTTATGGAAGAAAAAAAAGGTGTGGTAGTCAGGGTATCTGAGAATAGAAGCCGGAGCCGCCGGTTTTTTTTACATGATGTAAAAAGGGCAGATTCATGGATTATAATCCCGGCGTCTTTAGAAAGGGATCATTTGGATGAGGAAATAAGAAAGTATCAGGAATCTTTAACAGAGGTTTGGAGGCTTAAATTGTATCTTTCAATACGGGCCTGAAGAGTTGGCCTTGACATTCCCAGCAGTTTGGCTGCACGGCTCCGGTTGCCTCCGGTGAGGTTAAGGGCCTCTGCCACAACCATGCGGCCGAAATGATCCATAAGATCATTAAACATGTCCTGGTTCTGATCTGAGGTTAACATTTTGCCGATCCACCTGCGTCCGGCTGCCTCCAGATCGTCAACAGCAGCACTGCCTTCCCCCCGGTTTTCTCCTGCAATGGCCTGCCGGATGTCATCTGCCTGGATTGGATAGCCCCGGCTGAAAATCAGGGCTTTTTTTATGGCATTGCCAAGCTCTCTTACATTGCCCGGCCAGAAATGGTCTACGATTTTCCGTCGGGCCTCCTCGGCAATTCCAGGGTTGTGCATGTTCATTTCCCTGGAAAACCTGGCAAGAAAATAATCGGTAAGCAGCGGGATATCCTCTTTTCTTTCCTTTAAGGGCGGCAGCTCAACGGCAACAACTTTAAGGCGGTAATAAAGGTCCTCCCGGAACCTTTCTTCTTCAAGGGCCCTTTCAAGATCCCGGTTGGTTGCAGCAATTATGCGTACATCCACGTCAATTGTATGCTGGCCCCCCAGGCGTTCTATGCTTCTTTCCTGGAGCAGTCGCAGGATCTTGGCCTGAATGGAAAGTGGCATATCACCGATTTCGTCAAGAAAAACAGTGCCGCCGTTTGCCTGTTCAAATTTACCCAGCCGCCTGCTGGAAGCACCTGTAAAAGCACCCCTTTCATAGCCGAAAAGCTCGCTTTCAAGAAGAGTCTCAGGAATTGCCACGCAATTTATGACCAGAAACGGCTTTTCTGCACGCTGGCTGTGCTGATAGATGGCCCTTGCCACCAATTCCTTTCCGGTTCCCGACTCCCCCCTTATGAGCACCGTGGCATCAGTGGGAGCCACGCGTCCGATGGCTTTATACACAATCTGCATGGATGCACTTTTGCCTATTATGACATCGGCATTGACGTTTTCAGGACCGGCTCCGATTTGCACCTGCTGATGCATCATACGTCCAGCATCGGCTGCCTGTGCTATGATTTTTAACATTTCAGGGATATCAAAGGGTTTTAACACATAGTCAAAAGCCCCCTGCTTAGTGGCTTCAATGGCGGTTTCAGTGGTGCCGAAAGCCGTCATGATAACCACAGGCAATTTGGAATCAATGCCCTGAATCTGCTGCAGGGCTTCTATTCCATCCATGCCGGGCATGCGTACATCCATTACTACAAGATCAGGCAACTTTTCTTTAATGGCCGAAACACCGGCTTCTCCGGAAGAAGCCACCCGAACCTCATATCCTTCCTCACCCAGAAGCCTGGCAAAACTCTGCCGGAGCTGGGCGTCGTCATCGACTATGAGAACTTCAGTCATCTGGTTTTCCTT
>JAABTZ010000201.1 GCA_011389605.1 Desulfobacteraceae bacterium | reverse complement strand
ATCCGGCAGCGGATCAACCAGATGATGCGCATCATGGGGGCAAAATTCCCTGTATACCTGCTGGTGACAAAGATGGACCTGGTCAACGGGTTTACCGATTTCTGTGACCATATTTCAGACCAGCGGTACAGCCAAGTCATGGGATATTTCAACGAATCCGGCGAAACCGAAAGCAACCAGGTGCTGTCGGTCTGCATGGAAACCGTTTACGAACAGATCCGGAACATCCGGTCCCATATTTTCCACAACCGGATCAACCACTTTGCCATCTCATTTTCCAACGAATTTACGGCATTGAAACCCGGCATGGAAGCCTATGTCCAGTCCCTGTTCAGCGATGATATCTACCAGGCTACACCCATGCTGCGAGGCATCTATTTTTCCAGTGCCTGCCGCAAGGGCGCGCCTCAGTCGGAATTCCTGCGGACTACAGGCATTACCTATGACCATGACAAATCTTTGGACCGCAACAAGAGCTATTTTCTCCAAAACTTTTTCGGTGCCATCCTGCCCAAGGACCGGAACGTGTTTACTCCGCTCACCGAATTTCTCATGTGGCGGCGGGCCACCATCAGCCTGGCGGTTTTCTCCCTGATGCTGATACTACTGGGCATGAGCGGAGTGTTGACCTTTTCCTATGTAAACAACCTCAACGCCCTCAACAGTATTAATCCAGGTGTCTTTAAAATAGCCGCGGAATCCTATCGCACCAGCGACAACATCCTGACACTGGACCGGCAGCGATTTGAGCTGGACAAACTGGAATCGGGCAACGATAACTGGATTCTGCCCCGCTTGGGGCTCCACCAAAGCCTGAACCTGGAAAAAAAACTCAAGGGGAAGTACCTGGCAGACGTCCGCAAGTACCTGATCGAGCCCATGGATGATCTCTTTTTCGACAGG
Organism: Desulfobacteraceae bacterium; assembly: GCA_011389605.1. GTDB lineage: Bacteria > Desulfobacterota > Desulfobacteria > Desulfobacterales > Desulfosalsimonadaceae > Desulfosalsimonas. Next base: position 5,345 of record JAABTZ010000201.1, on the reverse strand, counting down.
GTGAAAGTGATCAATTCCCAAACCCCCCACGGTGAAATCGTGAATGCGGCCGTGTATGCCGTCAAACGTATCGGGCTTTTAAGGGATTCCATCCAGCGGTCTTTGTTTTCAGAAAAGAAAGCGTTTGAAAAGAGCATCCGCATTCTTTTTCCCCAGCTGAACCCATCCATCGACCCCGCAGTGGCCGAGCGGTTTGCAACGGTATACTATTTTTACCTGGACTGGAACAGGGATGAATCCCAAAAACGTCAGAAGCTGGAAAAATTTCAGCAGATGCTGTCCGAAATTGCTTTGCGCAGCGATAATTTCGCCTGGATGGTCAGTGATCGGGTGAGCACGGCTGCCGATGTGCTGGTGGAAGATTTTATCACGGGATACACCATCAACCAATCCATCCTGAGCTCAAAGTCCTTTATCAGCGGCGCATTTACCCAGGCAGGCAGGACCGAGATAGAGCGGTTTCTCCAAATGATTCAAGGTGCATATACCGATTCCGCTGCCTTTGCAAAAATCGAATCTGACTTCTGGGCCTGGTATACAACAGAGTTTTACACGCAATGGTTTGATTTTGCCTCTGTGTTTCCCCTGGCCCGAAACTGGCGGTCTTTGGTGGAAAACTGGACCGAACTGGGCACGACAATGGCAGGTGAACAGAATCCCTATTTCCTGTTGTTGTCAAAAATGGCGGATGAAATAGAATGGATGAAGAAACGGACAAGTAAAACGCCGCTCTGGGCGGATGCCGTCCTCCGGATAAAAGAGGTTCAGAAACTGGCTGAGACGGAAACCAAAAAGAAAGAAGGGTCCATCATGGCCAAGCTGTCCCTGACAAAGGACAAGCTGACCAGCAAATTGGAGAAAGCAGGTAAAAAAGCGACCTACGATACGGTGAATCTCAAAAAATCAGCAGACATCGATTACAATCTTCAGTTCGCAGAGGTCTGGAACGCCTATGTTGACAGCCTGAAAACCCTTTCCGAGGCAACCGCCTACAATGAAAAATGTTTTCATATGTTTTCTGACTATTTTGAAGCCCTGTCCGACGCTTCCAAGGAAGGCAAACCCTATAACCTGGCCTATGAAAACCTGGTCAAACTCAAGGCCTTTCTCAAGCAGAACGAAACGTCGCCCGTAGTTTTGAACCTGATCACCGGCCCGTTTGAATTCATGACCCTTTACGGCGTCCACAACAGTGTTATCTACCTCCAGAACAAATGGGAAGAAATCGTCCTAAGTGCTGCCAGCGGGGTGGATCCGGACAATTACTATTCCATCATGTTTGACAAGACCGATGGTATCATATGGAAGTTTGTCAATAATGACGCAGCCCCATTTATCGAACAGACCAAGCTCGGCTTTTCATCCAGAAAGGCCTTTGGTCATAAGCTCCCGTTCAGCAGCCGCTTTTTTAAACTCCTCAGCAAAGGGGAGAAACTGTCCATTGAGCACCAGAGCGAATACCCGGTCACCATTCAGACCGCTCCCACTGAAATGAACCGGGAAGCTGTTGTCCGGCCCTATTCCAACACCCTTATCCTGGAGTGCGCAGAGGAGAAAACAGTTCTTGTCAACAACAACTTTCTCGAGACGGCCAAATTCCTCTGGAAACCCGCCTCGTGCGGCGATGTTACATTGGAGGTTGAATTTGCCGACACGGTTGTTAAAAAAACATATGGGGGAAAACTGGGCTTTGCCCGTTTTCTTTCGGATTTTTCCGACGGCAGCAAACGCTTCGCCGTCACGGACTTTCCCAATGCCACCGGATATCTGACGAACAAGGATGTGACCGATATCAACATTTCCTATAAAATCCGGGGTATCGAACCGGTATTGACATTTTTTAACCGGCGTCCGCCGGCCATTCCAGAGGTGATTTTTACCACGCTACAGCAAAAGGGCAGCACATATCCTCTGCCTGAAAAAAAGCTGAAGGGGCCTGCACCTTCCCAGCCGGAAACAGAGGGTCCCAGGTTCAAAGACAGCTACCGGGTCACCATGAAAACCGTTCCAATGGGAACCAACCCTGAAGCAACGGTCAAACCGATTTCCGGTATTTTCTGGCTGAACTGCAAAGACAAAGCAATCCGGTTTGAAAACAATAATTATCCCAAATCAATCACGTTTAACTGGATGCCGGATGCCTGCGGCAAAGTAGTTCTCATCATCCATTTTCCAAAACTGGCTGTGGTCAAGGAATACAAGGACTTTTTCGAATTCATAACGGATTTTAATTACAAGTCCCGAACCTTTACAGTGGATGAATTCCCCAAACAAAAAGATGCACTGCTGGAGCTGGGAATTACAGCCATCCACATGACATATGCGTTTGAAGGAGACCTGCCGCTGCTGAAAAGCAAACATTTGGCAGCGGCCGGCAAATCCACCACAGTGCATGTTCCTGCGGTCGGATCTGGCGCGGAAAGCCGGGTGCTGACTGAGGGCATCCATTCAGCGGAATGGATCCACAGTCAGGATAAAAATTGGTATACCATAAACATATTGCTGTCGCCTGAAAAGGATAAGGTGATTGACTTCATCCGGGAGCATGATTTGGGGGAAAAGAGTGCTGTCTACAACACCACCGTTGGGGGCATACAACAGTATAACCTGATCTATGGATCATTTACATCCTCTAAGGCAGCACAAACTGCATTGGATGCCATGCCGGAACCTGTAAAACAATATGCACCATGGATCCGGCAGTTTGAGTTTGTAGCCAAAGGCATTAAATAAAAAAACGGTCACAGAAAATGACGGTCAGTAAACAGATGTCAATAAAGTGTGCGTTACAACAGCAGATAAAAAACATGTATTGTAACGGGCAGCTCATAACTGATGCACCATTGGCAACCAACTTTTAATCATCAAGGCAACGGAGTCACTACCCATCATGGACGTTTCACAGCTAGGAACTACCCCGATATCGGATGATGCACCAGCAGGTCAGGATATCCGGTACGAGCCCAGTTTTGAAGCCCTTTCCGAAGAAATCGCCAAACTTGGCAACCCCTCTGCCAGCTCGGGCATTGATTGGGAACATGTAGTGAAATTGTCTGCAGGTATCCTGGAAAAGGAATCCAAACACCTCCAGGTGGCCTCATACCTCTGTTACGGCCTGACACAGACTGAAGGGGTTGAAGGGCTTGAAAAAGGGGTGGGGGTGTTGCGGGGGATTGTTGAAAACTTCTGGGACACCCTGTTTCCGACGAAAAAACGGATGAAGGGCAGGCGGAGCATCATTGACTGGTGGGATGAAAAAGTGACCGGCTTTGTGGAAAGCATGGGCTCGGTGACCTGGGAAAAAGAAAAGCGGGACGCGTTTCTGGATGATCTGACCGCCCTGGACGTATTCTTAGGGGAGAACATGGAAGACGCCCCCCTTCTCCGCCCCCTGATCAACCGAATCAAGTCTGCTGTTCTGGAAAAAGAAGAACAACCGCCTACCCCGGAAGCCGCGCCGGCCCGGGCCGGAGATGCCACGACACCGGCAGCCGCGAAAGCTGCCTCAACCCCCCGGGCCACTGCAGCCCCTTCGGCAGCCCCGGCCATTGACGGGGATGCCGACGCTGCAGCCATTCTCAAGCAGGGACTTGATTATCTCGGAAAAGTCGCCGGCAGCCTGCGCAAGTTGAATACCTATGACCCGGTTCCCTACCGGCTGAACAGAATCGCGGCATGGACGTCTCTGACAGACCTGCCCACGGCCACCGGAGGAAAAACGCTCATACCGCCCCCGGACAGCCAGGTCATCGAGTCGATTCAGGGGCTTGCGGCAAACGGACAATGGGAAGGGCTGGTGGATACCTGTGAATCACAAGTTCGGGAGCACCTGTTCTGGCTGGATATAAGCAGATACGTGGCAGACGGTATGATACAGCTGGGCCATGCCCGGGTCAGCGAAATCATCGGGTTGGAAGTGTCCCAGTTTGCCGCGCGGATGACCGGTATTGAAAGCTTGAGCTTTTCTGACGGGACCCCGTTTGCAGATTTTGAGACCCAGGAATGGCTCAAGCAGATTGCCCCGTCCTGCAGTCCGACTGATGGGTGTGACACGTCCGGAGACGCGGTCAAGCAGAAGATCGGTGAAAAAATGGCAGAAGCCACGTCTCTTATCAAGGAAAAGAAAATGGATGCTGCCCTTGGCATGCTCATGGAGCCGATGACGGCCGCCCCGTCGGAGCGGGAAAAATTTTTGTGGAAGCTGGCGGTTTGCCGGTTGCTGATCAATGCCAAACAGATCCGGATCGCAATCTCGTATATCGATGATATCCTGGCTGCCATCGAAACCTACAATCTGGAAAAATGGGAGCCGGATCACGCCATCGAGGCGTTTTCCATGGCCTTGACCGGCCTGCGGCTCCAGAAAACCGACCAGCATGAAGACAAGATTCAGTCGATTATCGGCAAAGTCTCCATGCTGGACCCTGTAACCGCACTAAAGCTTGTTTGACTATAACAACACCTAAAGGAGGTATGCAATGGGTAAAGAAGCATCAGTTGCGCCAAAGGAAAGGGTTAACATTACCTACAAACCAGCTACCGGCGACGCAAAGGAAGAGGTGGAACTGCCGTTAAAGGTTTTGGTAATGGGTGATTTTACCGGGGCGGCAGACGAAACGCCCGTGGAAGACAGAAAAGCCCTCAACGTGGACAAGGACAATTTTGATGATGTCCTCAATTCTTACAACATCAAGCTGGACACGGTTGTGGAAAACAGACTGGCGGATGAGCCGGGCGAAGACATGCCCGTGAGCCTGGATTTCAACAGTCTCAAGGATTTCAATCCGGATGCCATTGTTGAAAAGGTGCCGGAATTAAAGAAACTGGTGGAGCTGCGCAACGCCCTCAAAGCGGTTAAAGGACCTCTGGGCAATGTCCCGGAATTCAAGAAAAAGCTGAACGATCTCATATCAGATCCCGGGGCCAAGGAAAGAATTCTCAAAGAGCTTGGTATCGAAGAATAAGGAGGACCATCATGGCAGAAGAAGAAAAAAAATCCCAGGAACAGGCACAGGAAACCACAACCGAAGAGGGCTCCCTGCTTGATGAAATCGTGGCAGCCACCCGCCTCAAACCCGAAGATGAGGGCTACAGCACCACCAAGCAGGGCATCCAGGCGTTTATTGACGAATTGGTAAAGCCGGAGCGGGAAGGGATGAAAATCAGCAAGGAGATCATTGACGAGATGATCTCCAGCCTGGACGTAAAGCTCAGCTCCCAGATGAATGCCATCCTGCACAGCGAAGATTTTCAGAAACTGGAATCAGCCTGGCGCTCCCTCAAATACCTGGTGGATCACACGGATTTCAGGGAAAACACAAGAATTGAAATGTTGAGCGTCACCA
>JAABTZ010000020.1 GCA_011389605.1 Desulfobacteraceae bacterium | reverse complement strand
CTGTCTGGCATATGGCAAAACTCCTTTCCAGGACATGACATTCAAGATTTGTGCCAAAGCATGGCAGCAAATGCTGCCTTTTTTGAAAAAGGGACGTTTTTCATGTGTTTTTGAGGATTATTTAATTAAATCCAGAAAGTTCTAAAGCAGAGCACACTTTTTTTTCGAGACCGGCAAAGCAGGAAAAAACAAAAAACAGCGGATGGACTTAAAAAATTTAATAGCAGCTATTAATTTTTTTAAGAGGCGACATCCTGTTTTGCCGAGGCTTCTTCCATGAGCAGCCTGATTAACGGCACCAGAAATTCCGCGGGCTGGGTGCTGCAGATACGCTCGAGCTCAGCAAGATCCTCCGGGCTTGTGAGCCTGGCAGCCTCGATTTTTGCGGCTGATTTAAGCTCTTCGGGATCAATGGCGCTTCTCTGGAGACGGGAGAGCATCAGGCGCAGGCTGCTGGTTCGGGCAAGGCCCAGCTGATCCAGGGCCTGGCGAAACATCCCGGCATCGACTGTCTCAAGCATTGCAACGGCTGTCTCCTCGGGTCTGTGATCCTCTTGCACGTGTACTGCTGCCGGAACGGTCTTTGGCGGGGATTTGGGTGATGCATCCGGGGCTGCTGACTTTCCGGCTTCGGCCGACATCACTGTTTCGTGGTAAACCGGTGTGCAGGAAAGATCTATAATGATATCATAGACAAATGAGCCTGGCGTGTCCTTTGAGACCTTGTAGGGATAAATGGCTGCAACGCCTCTGGTTTTTTTCTTGAGCTGATCGCAGATCCGGCTGAGTTCGGCACCTTTTTTGTCCGGATCGGGATTATTCATGCGGATCTTTGCCAGGGCCCGGTCCGCGCCTGATTCCGGGTTATGGATATCAATATCAATGCCAGGTTCGAATTTAATCCGGATGCCAGGGGAGATGGCCTTTAAAACCAGGTCCTGTGCCCTTAGCACGGCAATAAGGCTTCGCAGCCTGTTATCGGGTTTGGGTTCTATGGTTTAAGCTTCCTTGTTTACCTGTTTTATGGTCTCAATGGCTTGCAAAGCCTGGTCTGCAAGGCTTGAATGCGCATGGGCCAGGTTTTTTAAAAAGTCTGCTGAAAGATCACTTCCCACCCTTGCCAGCAAAGAAATGGCTGCTTTTAAAACCTGGATTTCATCAGAATCCGGCCCTGAGCGCTTAAGCAGGGAAAACCTTTTTTTCCCGGCAAAAGCAATGGGCTCAACAATTTCAAGCACCCTGGAATCAAGATTTATGCCGCCTGAAAGGTCCGGCAAAGAGCAAACCGCGTTTATCACCCGAGCGGCCAGCTTCAGCCTGGCAGATGCCCCTTTGCTGTTTCCGGGCACATCAGCGTTAATTAAGTTAAAAAGCCCGTCAATACCAGACTGGCTTGCCACGGGCAGTTCCGTGACAGCCTTGAGCGCCCGCCAGCTTACCCTTGAATCCGGATCCCTGATGAGTTCAGTAACAATGCCTTCGGCATCCGGCGGTTTTAAGGCCGCAATTACGTTTAATGCCTCAAGGCGCAGCCGGGGATGATCATTTTTTAAAAATATACGCGCAAAATCTGCGTCTGCGAAATCCGTTGCAACCCTGGAAAGGATCATCAAAGCATTTCTGTGAATATACCAGGCCCGGCTTTGATCCTGAAGCACGTTTAAAACCCATCTTCTTGAATCCCGGGACTGGCTTGCCAGTCTGTCCACCACCCTTGCGCGAACTTCCCGGTCCGTGGCCTCAGATAAAATCCTTCCCATGATCTGAATACCAGAATACCCAAGTCCGGTAAACATTAAATCAAGTTTGTCACGGCCGGAATTATCGGAGTTTTCATATGCATGGCATAATTTTTCAAGATGCCCGGAAAAAACATAGTCAAAAATATCCATGCCAGGGCCGCTGCCCTCCGGTGCATCCGGGCTTTCCATTACAAGCGCCTGATCTTCTGCAGGTGGTTGATCTTCCGGACCGGCAGGCGGGACAGAAAAATCCGGACCGGCTTTTACAATACCCCGGGAAATGGCCTGCAAAGCATTCCAGTCCCGGTTTTCAATCAAAATGGGAACCACCCGCCGGAAACATTTGATATAGACCATGGACTCGTCGCGGTCCCTGGCCGCGGCCAGGGCATCTGCATATGCCCGGGGGTGCCGGCTTACATCTTTTGCCATGCTGCGTGTGTTTATTATGTAGCGTGCGTCTGCGGGCAGTTGTTCAAAAGACAAAATATTGTTGTCATAGAGATGAGCCAGTAAAAGATGCCCGCCTGAAATATTTTCAAGCACCACCCTGCGTGCAATTAACTTCAGTATCCTTTTGATGCCCTCGAGGCGCTGCAAAATACGCTGGTTGTCCGGATCCACGGCGGCTTTTTCATTGAGCCAGTCAAGCTCTTCAAATGTGTGGCGGGAAGTTGGCAGCAGCAGGCCGGCGGGAAAGGACTCAACCAGGATTTGCTCGATTTCGGCAGGCTCCATGTCAGTGACGTTTTCGGAAATAATATAGCAGTTGACCAGAAACTCATTAAAAAGCTGCGGATGGCAAAGCGGGCGGATAATGTCCTGGATTGACTGCTGCTTCATTTTCCAGAGGGCCTCTTTGGAAATACCCGTAAACATGGGCAGCAGTTTTAAATCCTTGGCCAGCCGCTGCATGGCGATTTCCACGCGCCAGGGCAGGTTTTTTTCAAAATTGAGCTGGTCGTTGTCAAATACCGTGGAGATCTCGGTGATGTTATTTTTCACAAGCTCTGCCGTAAGAATGCCGCCGGCCTCCCTGCTGCCGGTTTTGTCCACTTTTGGATCACTCATGATCCGGACAAAGGCCTCGAAATGATCCGGGGTGATTTCCTTTTTTATTGCAATGCTGAGCAGTTTCTTTTTTTCAAAATACTCAAAAAGCTTTGGAACAAACAAGGCCGCCGATCCCTTGCCCACAACCGTTCGAACCGATACCGGCTCATCCAGGATTCCGGTAATCAGAATATCGGTCCGCCCGCCTGACTCTTCAATGTTTAAAAGAAGCTCCGGGCAATCTGCCATCACCTGCAGAAAATCCTCATACAGGCCCTGCTTTGCCGTGGAAGCTCCGGGATGCCGGGGGTCATAATAGCCGGTGCGCAATATGGCCCTTGCCAGTTTCATGATCCATTCACCCACCGGGGCAATCCGGTCGCGCTCCATGGAAGACAGGACTTTTTTTTCCGTGACTGTCTTGCCGGAAAAATCGGGCAAAGGCTTTTGATCCGGCTCCTGATCCTGGCTTAAGACCACATCGCTCAGCCATTGGAAGGATGCCGGCCCTTTATCTGATGTATCTGTTATCTCACAAGGCTCTTGTGCATGATCGGAAACATCGGCTTTTGGAGACTGGTTTTCAAGAACTATTTCGCTTCCGGTCTCTGTCTGCCGTACCACGCTGCCATTGAGCACCACAGGGGACTGTGTTTGCGGCGCGGTGAGAAAAAGAACAATTCTGCTGCCAACAGGCAGCGGATTTTGCAGGGGGATCATTACAGGAAGCACCCGGAGCTGATCACAAACGCGATTGAGCCGGTCCCGGGCGGCAAACTTGAAAATGATCAGATATGGGGTCATGGCTTGGCAAACCCTCAGGTTTGTAAATACTGCACGGCGTTTTCAAAAATACGAAGACCTGTTGGCGATAAAACAAATTCTGCCTGCCGGCTGCCGCACCTGCCGGAATGCTTTGCCCGGCTCCAGTCAGGGTGGTTGGACCTATGATTGTAGGCTTCCGGGTGAGGCATCAGGCCAAAGACCCGGCCGGTGGCATCGCAGATGCCTGCAATATCGTCAATGGAGCCGTTCGGGTTTGCGGGAAAACTGCCTTTTGCCGGGCTGCCATCGGGCCGGGCGTATCTGCACACCACCTGGTGCTGGCTTACAAGCCGGTCAATGACTGCCTGATCAGCAATAAACTTGCCCTCCCCGTGCCGGACCGGAAGCTCCATGTGCTCCAGGCCCCGGGTAAACACGCAGGGCGATTGGGTGTCCATGGACAAACGCACCCAGTCATTCCTGAAATTTCCGCAGTCATTATAGGTCAAAGCAACGGATCTGGCCGTGTAATCACCGTCAAGGCCCGGAAGAAGCCCGAAGTTGACAAGTGTCTGAAACCCATTGCATATTCCAAGGATCAGTCTGCCATTGTTTATAAAATCAATGATCCGGGCCCCGGCGTTTTTTCTCATGCGCACGGCCTGGATGACCCCTGCTCCGTGGTCATCGCCCCAGGAAAATCCGCCTATAAAAACCATGAGATGGAAATCATTTAAGGGCACTGCCCCGGAGATCACATCATTTATATGCACGCATACGGCCCGGGCACCTGCCAGTTCACAGGCATGGGCGGTTTCCACATCGCAGTTCAAGCCATAGCCGGTCAGCACAAGAGCTTTTATTTCTGAAGTGTTTTTCATAAATTTTTTATAATATAAAATTGCTGTTAGATCAATTTGCCAAACCGGGCCTTCCAGGCGGATTTAAGGTCCCGGACAAAAACAGATGCAAGTTTTCTGCTGCCGTGGCTCAGGCCGAGCACAGGATCACGGGTTACCTCGCCTATGCAGGAAAAGTCATGCACTTTTATCATTGACTCAAAGTCCCGCATGTTTTCCGGTGCCACTGTAACAATAAACCTGCCCGGGGTTTCGGAAAACAGGACATGATCTGCGCGAATATCTGCAGCTGCAGGAACCTTTTTAATATCTGCACTGACTCCCAGATTGCCGGCCATGGCGCACATGGCAAGATGCACGCCCAGCCCCCCCCGGTATACCCCGTGCACTGAAGCTGCAAGGCCCCGGCATACGGCCTTGTGAAGATCCATGTACATGGGCATCAAAGCAGATGGATCAAGCGCTGGAACATTAAGGCCGGTATATCCGAACCGATCATAATATTCCGATGCTCCCAGCTCATCTTTTGTAAGGCCAAGCACATAAACCAGATCACCCGGGCATTTGAAATCAAGGGTCAGACAATGATCAATGTCTTTTACAACGCTGACAGCCGAAAACTGCATGGTTTCCAGGGCTGATAATTTATGTGTCTCCCCGAAGGCTCCGGGCAGATGGCCGTCCACATACATGCTGTCCTTACCGGAAAGAAGCGGGATGCCGTAAGCCATGCATGTGTCGGCCAGGGCCCTGCAGGAGCGGACCAGCTGGGCAGCCTTGAACCTGCCGTCAGGGTTTCGGGCCGGGTCATGCTGAATACTTGGCCAGCAGAAATTGTCCACCCCGCCTATGTGCTCCGGATCGGCACCAACGGCCACCAGCCTTCTCACGGCCTCGTCAATGGTGCAGGCTGTCATGTGAAAGGCGTCAATGGCGGAATAAAAGGGCAGCAGCGCCTGGGAAAATGCAAGTCCGCGCGTTGATGTCAGTACCGGCCGGATGACGGCGGCATCGCTGTTTACATCCCGGTCCTGGCCCACAAGGGGCTTTATCACGCTGGTGCCCTGAACTTCATGATCGTACTGGCGGATTATCCACTCCTTTGAGCAGATATTGGGCCGGGCAAGAATGTCTGTGAGCAGCCGGTTATAATCCCGGGGCTCTCCCATCACCGGTTCGCAAAGGCCCCTCATCTCCGGGGGCATCCACTGTGCTTCAAACTCCCACTGGGGAAAACCGCGGGTTAAAAAATCCATGTCCACATATGCGCAGGTGGCACCGTTCCAGGTGATGTGAAGCTTTCCGGAATCAGTGTATTTACCTATTACCGTGCTTTCCACCGCGTGTTTTTCCGAAAGCTCCATGAAGCGCTCCACGTCTTCAGGCCGCACGGCCACTGTCATGCGCTCCTGGGACTCCGACACCCATATTTCCCACTGGTCAAGTCCCGTGTATTTAAGGGGGACTTTGTCGAGCCACACCTCGCATCCTCCGGAGAACCTGGCGGTTTCGCCCACAGATGAAGACAGCCCTCCGCCGCCGTTGTCGGTTACAAACTGAATAAGGCCCTCATCTCTTGCCTGGAGCAGAAAGTCATGCATTTTTTTCTGGGTGTAGGGGTCACCGATCTGCACATGTCCGGCCGGGGTGTTTTGCGTGAAAATCTCTGAAGATGCAGTTACCCCGTGGATGCCGTCTTTTCCCACCCTTCCGCCGCACATCACGATCAGCTCGCCGGCAGAAGTGGTTTTTTCCTCTGCAGGGGTTCCGGCGGCCTTTGCCGGCATCATGCCAAGGGCCGTGACAAACACCAGACATTTTCCCATGTACCCGTGATGAAAGCAAACCTGGCCAAAAGGCGTTGGAATACCGCTTTTATTGCCTCCGTCGCGCACCCCCTCGATAATGCCGTCAAGAAGCCGCCTGGGATGAAGCCTGGGTTTGAGCTCACCGTCATAATTCCTGTCTCCGACACAGAATCCGTAGCTGCCCATTATCAGGCGCGATCCCTTTCCGGTTCCCAGCGGATCCCGGTATACACCTACAATGCCGGTGATGGCCCCGCCGTAGGCCTCCATGTTGGAAGGGGAGTTGTGAGTTTCACCTGTGATAACGTAATAGTTGTCATCATCAAAGCGCCCCACCCCTGCATTGTCCCACAGAACTGAAACAACCCAGTCTTTCCGGGCCTGAAGCCTGCGGGTGGGGTCCTGAATGCAGGTTTTAAAAAGATTGTCAATGCTTTCGGACTTGCCGGTAGAAAGATCCCGGTAATGAAACATGCCCTGGAAAGTGTTGTGGTTGCAGTGATCGCTTCTGCCCTGGGATATGTATTCGAGCTCCACGTCAGTGGGATCGTCAAGGCCTGCTGTCTTGCGCTGTCTGCGCACTTCCGGGTCCAGGAAATATTTCCGGATCACCGGGATGTCATTGGTGTTTAAAGCCAGGTTGCGCTCATTGCTTATCTGCTGCAAGACCGCATCAGAGTCAACGGCAACGGGAGTAACCGTTGGCGTGTGATCAAGGTGCACCTTTGGAATGATAATCCCCACACCGGTTTGATGATCCCACTGGCCGGCGGAAAAAAGTTTCACCTGCTGAATGATATCGTTTGCCAGAAGCTCTTCTGCAATTTTTTCCGCATCGGCCCGGCCCATCTCCGGGCCTTTGATGCAGAACCGCTTTGAAGTATACACCCCCTGGTTTTTGGCAAGCCGTATACCAAGCACATCTTCCATGGCCTCAACTGCCGTGTGCCCCGGATTGTCTTTTACACCCGGGCGGTAGCCAACCCAGATGCACCAGTCAAAGGCAATATCAAGGGGGGCAAAACCTGAAACCTGGGTAACAGGATTGGTAAATATTTCAGTACGCACGGCTTCGAGCTGACCGGCGCTCAGATCGGCATCAATGGTTACAACATGCACCACCCGGATGGATTCGGCACGGATACCGAAATAAGCGGCAGCCTTGCTGGCAACTGCCGCGCCCTCGGCGTCAAACAATTCTTTTTTTAATGCAATTTCAAGTCTGTGGGGCATGGCAGCTATCCGGTCAAAAGTCTCATGATATCATTGTAGAAAACAAAGACCATAAGCAGCATGAGCAGAAATATGCCCACCTGCTGGGCCACTTCGCGGACTTTAAGCGATACAGGCCGGCCCGTGACCGCCTCTATACTGAAAAAAAGGATATGGCCGCCGTCGAGCACGGGCACAGGCAGCAGATTTAAAATACCTAAATTAACGCTTACAAGTGCTATAAAGGCCAGCAGGCTGACAATTCCGTGCTCAACCTGCTGGCCAGCCAGTTGTGCTATCATGATTGGTCCGCCCAGGTTATCGGCTGAAACAGACCCCTGTATAAGCTTGACCACAGAGACTACGGTCAGCTCTATGATAAGATATGTCCTGTGAAGGCTTTCACCCATGGCCGCCAAAGGGTTGAGGCGTTCGGACTCAACCTCTCCTGCCGCGGATATGCCGATCATAAACCGCTCGTGGGTCTCGCCGAAAATATCTTCCACTGTATCCCTGGCAGGAGTAATTTCGGTGCGCACCTGCCGGCCGTCACGCTCCAGGATGAAATCCACCGGCTTTCCCCGGCTCTCTGTTATTGCTTCGGCCATTTGCTCCCAGGTGTCAATGGGCGTATCCCGGATCGCGACAACCCTGTCGCCGCTTTGAAGTCCTGCGGACTGAGCCGGTGAGCCATCCTTTATTTCCCCTATCACGGGCTTTAAGGTCATGACCCCGGAAATGCTGAAAATAGCCCAGAAAATCAGCACGCAAAGGATAAAGTTGAAAAACGGGCCTGCAGCCACGATAAGAATGCGCCGGGATACCGGCTTATGTGTAAACGAATATGGAATCTCAGCCTCATCAAGCTCCGAGTCCGGCTGTTCGCCAACCATTTTGACATATCCGCCCAGGGGAAGAGCTGACAGGCAGTACTCAGTGCGGCCCAGGGTTTTTTTGAGAATTTTTGGACCGAATCCCAAAGAAAAACGCTCCACCCCTACCCCGAATGCCCTGGCTGCCAGGAAGTGGCCCAGCTCGTGGAAAAAAATCAACACGCCAAGTACTATTACAAGTCCGATAACTGTGCTCATATTAACAATCCTTCAATCCTGATGGCACCGTAAAAAGTCCAATATCTGCGTTACGCACGATTTTTCAGAATTTCACGTACGGACAGGTACGCTGCATTCTTCAAAATCGCGCAAGCCTTGATCTTGAACTTTTTACGGCACCATCTGAAAACTGACTTTTTACGAGATCATCAATCCTTCTTATGCCGGCAGAAGATCCTGTGCGGTCCTGCGCGCCAGGCTGTCGGCTTCCAGTATGGCCCTGATGCCCGGATCTGCCACGGGTCTGTATTCCTCCATGGCCGAAGCGATCAATGAGGCGATATGGTCAAAACCAATCCTGCCTTCAAGAAATGCGGCAACGGCAATTTCATTTGCCGCATTTAACACCGCCGGCAGGGTGCCGCCAGTTTTGCCGGCCTTGATTGCCAGGGCCAGGCAGGCAAATTTTTCCAGGTCCGGGGCCTGAAAAGTCAGCTGTCCAATACCTGCAAAATCCGGCAAAGACAGCCCCAGGCAAAGCCGCTCCGGACATGACAATGCATAGGCAATGGCTGCCTGCATGTCAGGCAGTCCCATCTGGGCCATTACAGTGCCGTCGCAGAAAGCCACCATGGAATGAATTATGCTCTGGGGATGGATTACCACCTCCACCTGATCGGTGCTTAAATCAAACAAGTGCATGGCCTCGATTACCTCAAGGCCCTTGTTCATAAGGGTTGCCGAATCAATGGTTATCTTGCTGCCCATCTGCCATGTGGGATGTGCAAGGGCCTCCCCGGGGCTTACACCGGAGAGCTCCGCGGCCGGCCGATTGCAAAAAGGGCCGCCGGAAGCTGTAAGGAAAATCTTTTCCACATCAGCTCTTCTGTTTCCAGCCAGGCATTGAAAGATGGCGCTGTGCTCGCTGTCAACAGGCAGAATGCGCACACCACGGGCCCGGGCTTTTGCCATGACAAGATCACCGGCCATGACCAGGGTTTCCTTGTTTGCAAGGGCAACGTCCTTGCCGGCCTCTATGGCCGCAAGGGTTGGCAAAAGACCCGCCGCACCAACCATTGCAGAAACAACCATGTCAACGGGGCCATAAGAGGCAGCCTCCAGATAGCCGTCTTTTCCGTAAAGAATCTTTGTTGAAACACGGCCCCGCAATTGATTTTCAAGGGTATTTGCGTCCTTTTGCCCGTATACAACCGCAAAATCAGGTTCAAATCGCTTAATCTGAGCAGCCAGCAGGTCAATATTGTTTCTGGCCGTCAGCACCCGGACGGAAAAACGACCGGCAAAGCGCTGTGCCACGGCCAGGGTGTTTTGCCCGATGGATCCGGTGGATCCCAGAATTGCAAGTTGCAGGGGTTTCATAAATATATCCGGCTTAAAAAACCAGTATCTTCCATGCATAGGCCACGGGTGCCGCAAACAACAGGGCATCAATGCGATCCAGAATCCCGCCGTGCCCCGGCAAAATATTTCCCGAATCCTTGATTTGCGCGGCACGCTTGAGCTCGGACTCAAACAGATCACCAACCTGGCCTGCAGCACCCATGATAAGTGCCAGCATGGCTGTCAGCAGGAAAGGAAGCCCGGGCATGAAAATGGCCTGAAACACCAGGCCCACCACCAGGTTGGCTCCAAGGCCGCCAAGGGCGCCTTCAATGGTTTTTCCGGGGCTTATGGCAGCATTTAGCCTGTGTTTGCCCTTGTAGGTGCCCACATAATAAGCACCCACGTCACCCAGAAAAACAACAAACAAAACAAAAAAAATCCATGTCACCCCGTCGGGTTCGGCACGAAGCAGCACCAGTGTGGACAAGGAAAGGGGAATATAGACCACGCCCTGAACCTGCAGCTGAACTATCTCCATAACCCGGGGCCCGCTTTTGTAAACCCGCATGGAAAGCAGGGCGGCGATCATAAGGCCAAAAGACACAATGAACATGACAGCCCGGGCCTCAAAAACGGCCGCAGCCGCCATCATCACAACCCCCACCACAACCCCTGACAAGGAGATCAGGGAAAAAATCCGAACCCGATCCCCCCTGAAAACGATATAAAAATATTCATAAAGGGCCACTGCGGCAACAATGGCAATAAATGCCGCAAATACCGGCAAAGACCCTTTGAAGATCAGGGTTACAAGCACCGGTATGGCAATGATGCTGGTGATCCATCTCTTTAAATGCATAACGCGGTCCTGTTTGGGGGTTGACAAAGACTGACCGGCCATGAGCATGCCGGCAGGATCATGAAGCCGAAACCCGGCCGAAGCGGCGCTCCCGGTTTTGAAAATCCTTTAAGATGCCGATAAATTCCTCGCGGGTAAAATCCGGCCACAGGGTGGGGGTCACGAAAAGCTCTGCATATGCAATCTTCCAGAGCAAAAAGTTGCTGATTCTAAATTCTCCGCTTGTGCGGATCAAAAGCTCGGGATCCGGCATGCCGGCGGTGTAGAGATGCCCGGAAAAAAGCTCGTCTGAAATCTCATCGGGCTGGATATCGCCGTTTTTTACCTGCCGGGCAAGACTTTGGGCGGCCTCCACGATTTCAGCCCTTGCGCCGTAGGAAAGGGCCAAGGACAAACACATGCCGTCGTTTCTGCCGGTAGCCTCCATGACCCGGGCCAGGGCGTCCTGAACATCTTTGGGCAGGCGGTCGGCCTGGCCTATGACGCGAAGCCGGATGTTGTTTTCCGCCATCTCCTGCTGCTCGGATTCAAGAAACCGCTTCAGCAGGGTCATCAGTGCGGACACCTCCATTTTGGGACGCTGCCAGTTTTCCGTGGAAAAGGCATACAGGGTCAGAAAATCAATTCCTATTTCCCGGCTGGCCCGGACCACTGCACGTACCGTGTCCGCACCCTTTTCGTGGCCCTTGATCCGGTTTAGCATGCGTTTCTGGGCCCACCGGCCGTTTCCGTCCATGATCACCGCCACGTGGGCAGGAAGCCTGGAAGGATTAAGCCCGGTGTTTCCGGCAGAGTCAGACTTCAAGAATTTCCTTTTCCTTGTCCTTGAACATGTCATCTATTTTTCCGACATGCTCGTCTGTAAGCTTCTGGACCCGGTCCAGGGCCTTGGCCACATCGTCTTCAGAGGCGTCGCCGTCTTTTTTAAGAGCTTTTAAGGAATCATTGGCTTCACGGCGCACGTTTCTGACAGCGATCCGGTATTCCTCGCAAACCTTGTTTACCTGCTTGACGATATCCTTGCGCCTGTCTTCGGTAAGCGGCGGAATAGTAATGCGTATAATCTTGCCATCACTCGAAGGTGTAAGCCCCAGGTTGGATTTCATGATCGCCTTTTCAATTTCCTTGATCGCAGAGGCGTCCCAGGGCTGAATCGTTATAAGCCGGCTTTCAGGAACCGAAAGGGAGGCAATCTGGTTGAGCGGGGTGGGCGTATTGTAGTAGTCCACCCGCACATCGTCGAGCAGGCTCAATGAGGCGCGCCCCGTGCGGATTTTCTGCAAATCCTTTTTTAAGGCGTCCAAAGACTTGTCCATTTTTTCACTGGCTTCACTTATAATCAAATCTATCATGGCCGCTTACCCTGAAAATTATTATTAAAAAATTACTATCAATCCCTGACAAACTTGTACCTAAACTGAGCGTTTCAGATTTTTAATAGCAATTAACTTCAAAGGATAACATCAATTTATATTTTAAAAATCTGAAACCCTCCGGGATTTCCAATTTTACAGCATCTACTGTGTCAGATGCAGCCTCGCATAATTGACTATAGCGAGTCTGCATCTTCCTTGTATCTATCGCGCGTAACGCAGATATTGGACTTTTTACTAAGCCATCAATCCCTATTCAATTCAAAAATCTTTGTGCCTATATTTTTGCCGCAAATAACGCTGCAGATATTGCCGCGGCCCTTGAGGTTAAACACCACCAGGGGCAGACGGTTGTCCATGGCAAGGGAGATTGCAGTGGAATCCATTACATGCAGACGCTTTTCCAGAACCGTCATGTAGTCTATTTCACTTATAAACTTTGCTGTCGTGCTTGTCACCGGATCCATGTCATAGACCCCGTCGACCTTGGTGGCCTTGAGCAGAACCTCCGCGTGGATTTCAGCCGCGCGCAAAACAGCGGCCGTATCAGTTGTGAAATAGGGATTTCCAGTACCCGCTGCAAATATAACCACCCGCCTCTTTTCCAGGTGCCTGACAGCCCGGCGGCGGATATAGGGTTCTGCCACCTGATGCATGGAAATTGCCGAAAGCACCCGGGTTGTAATCTCTATTTTTTCAAGGGCTTCCTGAAGGGCCAGGCTGTTCATAACAGTGGCGAGCATGCCCAGATAGTCAGCAGAGGACCTGTCCATGCCCTGGGAACTGCCGGCCACGCCCCTGAAAATGTTGCCGCCGCCAACAACCACGGCTACCTGGACCCCGAGATCCACTGCAGACTTGACTTCTTCTGCAACATATCCCAGGGTCTCAGGATTGATGCCGTAGTGACCATCGCCCATAAGAGCCTCGCCGCTAAGCTTCAGCAGTATGCGATTGTACCTGGGCTGATTCAATATTTTCAGCTCTCCCCGATCTGGAAACGCGCAAAACGGTTGATTGTAATCTTCTCGCCGGTTTTGGCGATGGTTTCATTGAGTAAATCAGAAATTGTCAGATTGGTATCCCGGATATAGAGCTGGTTCATCAGGCAGGAGTCCTTGTAAAACTTGTTCATCTTGCCCTCAACGATCTTTTCAGCCACGTTTTCCGGCTTTCCCATCTCTATGGCCTGCTGGCGGTAGATTTCCTTTTCCCGGGCCACCACGTCTTCCGGGATATCTTCAGGCACAACGCCCAGGGGGCTGGAGGCCGCAATATGCATGGCGATATTTTTGGCAAAATCCTTGAACTCATCGGTTTTGGCCACAAAATCGGTTTCACAGTTGACCTCAACGAGTACCCCGATCTTGCCTCCCATGTGAATATAGGACTGGATCACCCCGTCGCCCGCCACTCTTCCGGCTCTTTTCTTTGCTGTTGCCAGACCTTTTTTGCGAAGGTAATCGGCAGCTTTTTCCATGTCCGCATCACACTCGGTCAGGGCCTCCTTGCAGTCCATGATCCCCGCGCCCGAGCGATCCCGGAGCTGCTTTACCATATCAGCACTGATTGTTGCCATAACTATTCTCCTGTATTGACAGCTTCTTCGGATTTTTCTGATTCCCCGGCAGGTGCCTGGGGCTTTGGCGCGGCAGCCTTTCTGATGACTTCCACCACGGGTCCGTCTTCATCCCTGGCTTCCGTTCGTCTTTCCACCTTGCCGGCAGCCTGCTTTTCAGCTTCTTCAGCCTGCTTGTCCTGTTGGGCCTGCATTTTTTCCTCCCGGCGCCGGGCGCCCTCAATGGACGCTTCGGCTATGCGCGAGGAAATCAGGCGTATGGAACGGATCGCATCGTCATTGCCGGGAATGACAAAGTCGATAAGATCAGGATCGCAGTTAGTGTCCACCATGGCCACCACCGGAATGCCAAGTCTTAAACCTTCGCGCACAGCAATGGCCTCTTTTTTGGGATCCACGATAAAAATGGCCCCCGGAAGGGATTTCATGGTCCGTATGCCGCCAAGATTATTGTCCAGCTTGGTGCGTTCCTTTAGCATCTTTACCCGTTCCTTTTTGGGATACAGGTTTATAGAGCCGTCATTTTCAATGGTATTTAAGTAATTGAGACGCTCGATGCTTTTTTTGACCGTTGGAAAATTAGTGAGCATGCCGCCGATCCAACGGTTGTGCACATAAAACATCTCGCTGCGGTTGGCCTCCTCGTAGATGGACTCCCTTGCCTGCTTTTTGGTGCCCACAAACAAAACGCTTTTGCCGTTTGCCACAGTATCTGCAATAAAATCATAAGCGGTCTTAAACATCCGGACAGTCTGCTGCAGATCGATGATGTAAATGCCGTTTCTTGCCCCGAAGATGTATTTTTTCATCTTGGGATTCCAGCGGCGGGTCTGGTGACCGAAATGGACACCTGATTCAAGCAGTTCTTTCATGGTTACATACGCCATTAACAATACTCCTTTACTTTCGGTTTTGGATTCCACCGCCCTTATCCTCCCGGCTGCCGACTTTATGCCAAAGCACCGAGGCCGCCGGTCAAAAGGCGTGTGTCGTTAAATCATTAAGGTATATCATAAATTGGAAATCTATAGCAGAAGCCGCCTTAAATCGCAATGGTTTTTATGCAGCTCCGTTTAGATACGATCCAAGCTGATTTTTTCGAAATTTGAAACGTTCAGTTTCGCTTTTCACACGGCTTTGTAAAAAGTTCAAGATCAAGGCTTGCGCGATTGCCGAGGAAATCATTTTTTTGCACTCTTACAAAATTGCACCCCGCTACCCTGACGGCGGCGCGGAAAAGTGGGTTTCCGAGCGAAAATTGAGGCTCCAGAAAGGCTCCTGGAG
>JAABTZ010000200.1 GCA_011389605.1 Desulfobacteraceae bacterium | reverse complement strand
TCTTCCTTGTATCTGCGGCAAACTTGAAAATCGCTCAGTTTAGGAGTAAAAATGACTGCGTTTAAGGTAGTGGCATTTGATTGTGACGGGGTGATGTTTGACACGGAAGCTGCCAACCGCGCCTATTACAACGATATTCTTGCGCATTTCCGGAAACCTCCCATCACCGATGTCCAGTTTGCCTACTGCCAGATGCATACAGTAGACCAGGCCCTGGCCCGTCTTTTTCCCGATGAAAAGGAATATGGCCGGGCCCGGGATTTCAGGAAAAAAAGAGGTTACGGCCCATATATACGGTATATGAAAATGGAGCCGGATTTAGTGGAGGTGCTTGGCTGGTGCCGCAGGGGGATGAAGACCGCTGTGGCCACCAACCGTTCCGATACCATGGACCGGGTGCTCGAGGAGCACGGCCTGGAAGGCTGCTTTGACATTGTGGTAACGGCTCTGGATGTTAAAAACCCCAAGCCGCATCCTGAGCAATTATTTCGCATATCTGAGTTTTTTCACGCAGACCCGCAGGAAATTCTTTATATCGGGGATTCAGAGCTGGACCAGGATGCCGCCAGCAAATCCCGGGTGGTGTTTGCCGCATTTGGCAATCCCGGGCTTGAAGCCGATTATCATATTAAGCGTCTGTCTGAGATCAAGGCCATTGTAACGGCCCGAAAATGATACAAACCCCGCAGCAAATTCATCCGGAAGGCAGCCCATGAGCGATAAGAAAAGAATTTATCTGGTCGATGGCAGCACATACATCCACAGGGCCTATCACGCCATAAAATCGCTTTCCACCTCCAATGGCTTTCCCACCAACGCTGCCTACGGCTTTGCCAGGATGCTTATCAAGCTGATTTCTGACCGCGATCCCAAATATGTGGGCATGGTTTTTGACAGCCGTAAACCCACCTTCCGCCATGAAATGTATCCGGACTACAAAGGCCACCGGCCGGAAATGCCCGAAGATCTGGCTGTGCAGATTCCGCTCATTCATGAAATTACCGAAGGCTTCAACATCCCGGTTATCCTCATGGACGGATATGAGGCAGATGATCTTATCGGAACCCTGGCTTTCCAGGCCGGGGAAATGGGATATGATGTTGTCATGGTCTCGGGAGACAAGGACATGGTGCAGCTGATTACCGACAAGGTCACCATGTGGGATCCCATGAAAGACAAGATCACCGGCAGGCAGGATGTGCTGGGGGAAAAAGGCGTGGAGCCTCACCAGATGCTTGATATACAGGGGCTTTCCGGGGACTCTGCGGATAATATCCCGGGTGTGCCCGGTATCGGCCCCAAGACTGCAACCACACTGATTCAGACTTACGGCAGCATGGATGAGCTCTATGACAGGCTTGATGAAATCCGGGCTGCAAAGCAGAAGCAGAAGTTGACTGAGTTTAAAGATCAGGCATTTTTAAGCCGCAAGCTTGCAAAAATAGTTACAGACGCACCGATTACCCTTGAGCTGTCGGCCCTTGCCAAAAAGCCGCCGGATTCAAAGCGCCTGGCAAAACTTTTTCGGGATCTTGAGTTTCGCAAACTTCAGGAATTGTATCCCGTGACATCTGATCTGTCTGCCAAGGATTACCAGGCAGTTTGTGACAAGGCGGCCCTGGATGATTTGGTAAAGAAGCTGGAGAAAGCCGGCTTTTTTGCAGTCGATACAGAGACAACTTCCGTTGAAGCTGTCAGGGCAGATCTTGTGGGGCTTTCCTTTGCAATGGAAAATGACCGCGCTTATTACGTGCCCTGTGCCCATACCAGCGAGGATGCCGGTTGCCAGATGCCTGTGCAGTATGTAATTGAAACGCTGAAACCAGTGCTGGAAAATCCTGGCATCGGAAAGATAGGCCAGAATGTCAAATACGACTGGACTGTTTTGCGCCGCTGCGGTGTAAACCTTGCCGGAGTGATCTTTGACACCATGATTGCCTCATACCTTTTAAACCCGGAAAAACGTGCACACGGGTTAAACCAGATCGCCATGGATTATCTGGATCACAGGATGATTACCTATGATGAGGTCATTGGCGCAGAAGGCGGCAAGCTCAAAAGTTTTGCCGAAGTGCCGGTGGCAAGGGCGGTGACCTACGCCTGCGAGGATGCTGATATCACACTGGCCGCCTATTTCAAGCTTGAGCCCATGATCAAATCCGCAGGTCTTGACCAGCTGCTGTCCAATATAGAGCTGCCCCTGGTGCCGGTATTGATGAAAATGGAAGAAACCGGAATCCGGGTGGACAAGCAGCGTCTGCAAACCATGTCCGGGGAGCTGGCCGAAGAGCTCGATGGAGTGGAAGAACAGATTTACTCCATGGCCGGGGAAAAATTCAATATTAACTCCTCCCAGCAGCTGGGCCGTATCTTGTTTGATAAATTGCAGCTGCCAACCCGGAAAAAGACCAGGAAAAAGACCGGATATTCCACAGATGTGGAGGTGCTAACAGCCCTTTGCGCACACCATGACCTTCCGGTTCTTATCTTGCGCCACCGGATGCTTTCCAAGCTTAAATCAACATACGTGGAGGCCCTTTTTGGCCTTATCAACCCGGAAACAGGAAGGATTCACACCTCCTTTAACCAGACCATTACAGCCACGGGCCGGCTCAGCAGTTCCAACCCCAACCTCCAAAACATCCCCATTCGTACACAGGAGGGACGGGATGTGCGCCGGGCCTTTATTCCCAGAAACAATTGGTATTTTGTAGCAGCCGACTATTCCCAGATTGAATTGCGCCTTCTGGCCCATTACTCCGGGGATAAGATTTTGCTGGAGGCCTTTGCCAATGATGAAGACATTCACGCCAGAACTGCTTCGGAAGTGTTTTTGACCGATCCGGAAAACGTTTCACCAGAGCTGCGCTATCAGGCCAAGGCAATTAATTTCGGTATTATTTACGGCATGGGGCCTTATTCCCTTTCAAGGGAGCTGGGAATCAGTCAGAAAATGGCCCGTACTTATATAGATCATTATTTTGAGCGTTACCGGGGTGTAAAGGAGTTTATGGATCAGACCATTGAAACAGCGCGCAAAACTGGACAGGTCGGCACCCCTTTCGGACGGATTCGCTACATTCCGGATATAAACAGCAAAAATGCCAATATGCGTGGAGTCGCAGAGCGTGCTGCCATCAACACCCCAATCCAGGGCACTGCGGCCGATCTTCTGAAGATGGCCATGATACGTGTGGATGCGGCTTTGGAGCAAAATCGGCTTGATACTGCCATGCTTCTTACCGTTCATGATGAACTGGTGTTTGAATCACCAGAAAACGAGGTGGAAACAGTCCAAAACCTTGTCCGGGAGATAATGGAAAATATAGTGGAGTTGTCAGTACCCCTTAAGGTCAACGTTGCTGTGGGCAAGGACTGGGCTGCCGCCCATTAGCGGGGAAGGAAAAGTTATTTTTTTTCAATATCCGGCTGCTTCCGATCTGGCTTGCTTTTGACCGATTTTTCAACTGTATCGTAAATGTTGCTGAAATGATTGTGAAACGTGGAAGGCGAAATATTGCCCACCTCGATGAATTTCACCACAATCTCCTTGACGGTTTTTAAAATCATTTCATCCTGTTTCATTGCAGCCTGCCCCTGTTCTGCGTTTTTGCGTCTTAGTCCTAATGAAATTGCACTTCGTTGCCCTGACCGGCTGCGCGGAAAAGCGGGTTTCCGAGCGGAAACTGAGGCTCCAGGAGGCTCCTGAAGCGGTGAAACCCCTTTTTCGTGCAGCCGGTCAGCCAAGGCGCTTACGGATTTCCTTTTTGCAGAAATACCACCCTATCGGGATAATAGCTTTTTACAGCTGATGCTCTTGTAAAAAGTCGGATTTCAGATGGGGCCGTAAAAAGTTCAAGATCAAGGCTTGCACAATTTCAAAGAATGCAGCGTACTTAGCCGTACGTGAAATTCTTCAGAAATCGCGCGTAACGCAGATATTGGACTTTTTACGGTTCCATCAATCTTATATCAGAAACCATTGCCAGGCGCAATCGCTTGACAGCCTTGGCAACCTTGATTAAGAATAAAGTCTGTTTGAAAACCGCGTTATTATACCGGAGCAAAGAAAATGAAAAACACGAGTAAAATCGGAAGAAACGATCCCTGCCCCTGCGGCAGCGGCAAAAAATACAAGAAGTGCTGCATGGGCAAACAGGCCGCCAGCCCGGTGGACATAAAGAAGCGGTATCGGCAGAAATACGATATTGCCCTAAAGGAGCCAAAGGATATTGAAGGCATAAGGGCAGCCGGACATGTTGTGATACAGAGCCTAGAGATAGTGGAAGCCGAGCTTAAAGCCGGCATGACAACCGAAGAGATCAACACCATAGTCCACGACCATGCCATAAAAAATGGCGCTGTGCCCGCACCGTTTAATTACCGCGGCTTTCCCAAAAGTGTTTGCACTTCGGTCAACGAGGTTATCTGCCATGGGATTCCCGGCCCGTATGTCTTGAAAGACGGAGACATTATCAATGTGGATGTTACCCATATTTACAACGGCTATTATGCCGATGCCAGCAAGACTTTTTTTATCGGCACCCCGGGCCCTGATGCTGAAAAAATAGTGAAAGTGGCTGCTGAAAGTCTAAAAGCCGCCATGGAGATGCTTGCCCCTGATCATACCATCGGTGATATCGGCTGGGCCATACAGCGGTATGCGGAAAGCCGGAAGTGTTCCGTTGTCAGAGAGTTTGTGGGCCACGGCGTGGGCTTTGAATTCCATGAACCTCCCCAGGTTCCCCATTATGGAAAAAAAGGCCAGGGCGTGGTTCTTGTCCCCGGCATGGTGTTTACAGTTGAGCCCATGATCAACCTGGGCAAGTCAAGATTGTTTGTGGAAGACGACGGCTGGACCGCAGTGACCGCCGATGGCAGGCTTTCGGCCCAGTTTGAGCAGACCTTTGTCATAACCGAAGACGGGTTTGAAAGTCTTACGCCGTATTCCTTGTAACCTGAATGGTTCCTATAACCGGCCGTTAAAGGCGGCCGGAAAAAACAAGGCACGGGAAATGGGAAAAACCGATACCCAAAGCAAGGCTGCATCTGAAAGACCAATACTGACAAATGAGCTGCCGGCAGTCCATGACACTGAAGAAGACAGTATCCCCGGCGGGGTGGGCTATGTCATAGATGCCCATGTTCATCTTTTTCCGGATGCGGTTTTTTCAGCCCTGTGGAAATGGTTTGATACCCATGCCTGGCCGGTTCGGTACCGCATGGACGCCGGGGCCTTGATTGATTTTTTGTTTCAGCGAAAAGTGGGGCATGTGGTGGCCCTGCAGTATGCCCACAAGCCGGGTATTGCAGCCAGGTTAAACGGATTTATGGCAGAATTGTGCCAATGCCATCCCGGACGGCTCACAGGGCTTGCCGCTGTTTTCCCCGGAGAGCCGGGGGCGGCGGACATCCTCAGGCAGGCCTTTGATGCCGGTCTTTCCGGGGTCAAACTCCATGCCCATGTCCAGTGTTTTGATATCAACGGATCTGAAATGGAAGAGATTTACCGGGTCTGCAGCCATGCCGGGAAACCCATGGTAATTCATGCCGGCCGGGAGCCCAAAAGCCCTGCCTATGCATGTGATCCTTATGAAATCTGCGGGGTTGAAAAAATTAAAAAAGTGCTTGATGCCTATCCGGATTTAAGATTGTGCGTGCCTCATCTTGGGGCCGATGAATTTGAGCAATATGCCCGGTTAATTGAATCAAGTGATCGGCTCTGGCTGGATACGGCCATGGCTGTTACTGATTATCTGCCCATGGAAAATCCGGTGGCTCTTTGGCAAATGCGAAAAGACCGGGTCATGTACGGCTCTGATTTTCCCAATATTCCCTATGCATGGGACCGGGAGTTAAAGGAGCTGGCGGCCGCCGAGCTTTCCGACGATTTCCGTGACCGGCTGTTTTGGAAAAATGCCCGTGATTTTTTTGATATTTCCATTGAGCCTTGAATTTTGATGCACTCGTAAAAAGTCTTTTTTAAAGGCAGTGTTAAGTTGTAAGTGATTAAGTATTAAGTAAAATCAAGAAGTTATTTTTTTATTGATCGGCGGTTATATCAGTTTTAAGACTTTTTACGAAGCCGTCAACATGGTTGGTCTAGTAAAAACTCATGGCAGTTTTTCAATCCGGTCTTGGTTTGAAAAGGGTGTCATTTCCGGGGCCAGCAAAGCATGCCATCCAAAGCTTTCAATAATGCGGCAAAACTGGATGTCTAAAGGAGCATTGATGACTACTGGCCGGCCGGTGTAAGGATGGATGAATTCCATCCTGATTGCCGCAAGCAAAAGACGGGGG
>JAABTZ010000199.1 GCA_011389605.1 Desulfobacteraceae bacterium | reverse complement strand
AATCGATTACGACACATCTGACAATGAATGGTATGTTGCAGGTGGAATCAAGGCGGATTCCAATCTTGAGCTTTCCGATATCCGGGGTAAGTACTATTTCAACAGATTTGACACCTATCCCGGGGA
The DNA here is from genome assembly GCA_011389605.1 of Desulfobacteraceae bacterium. Taxonomy (GTDB): domain Bacteria; phylum Desulfobacterota; class Desulfobacteria; order Desulfobacterales; family Desulfosalsimonadaceae; genus Desulfosalsimonas. The sequence continues at coordinate 6,177 of JAABTZ010000199.1, read as the reverse complement.
ATCCGAGGCCTGGTTCGCTGAACTTGAGTTGTTTGCAGATGGTGATTTTCTCATTACCGAAGTAGGAAATTCACGTGGAGCACAGCCTTACGATCCCATGCAGGGAGAGGTCTCCAGCGAAGGCGGCAATCAGTTTTTAGCAAGATATGGAGAAGCTGGATCCGCGGAATATGCAGTTTTCTCTCCTCAGGGAGAAATATTTGCGATGTCAGTCGACTACGGGGACGGGACGCATACGTACCTTCTTTTGGGTACAGCCCGGACAGAGACCTACAATGGCAGCGACAGCGACAGCGACAGTGGATGTTTTATCCGTTCGCTGTTCAAATAAGTTTTTTTCATATATCCGGCTCCCACGGGGTTTATCCTGTTATTTCATGATTCCCTGCGGCTGTCGCGTTCCGGCTTTCGGCAGATTGCCTGACCCGAAACAGCCGGTATATCGAGACAAAAAAGAAGGGTGCGTAAAACACCACAAACAGGGTGGCCGCAGAGATGCCGCCGAGCACCCCGATGCTGATTGCCTTTTGCGCTCCCGCGCCCGGACCGGAGGCAAAGGCAAGCGGCATGACGCCCAGAATAAAGGTGAGCGACGTCATCAATATGGGGCGCAGCCGCTGTTTTGCCGCATGGAATGCGGCATCATAGGCGCTCATTCCGTCTTCGAAATTGTTTTTTGCAAATTCGACAATCAGGATGGCATTTTTTGCCGCCAGCCCGATGGTCATCAGCAGGCCCACCTGAAAATAGACGTCATTGGCCTGGGAACTGAACCATGTGCTCAAAAGCGCCCCGAAGATGCCGAAAGGCACGATCAGTATAATGGCCAGCGGAATCGCCCAGCTCTCATAGAGCGCGGCCAGTGCCAGAAAGACGGCAGCAACGGAGATGGCATAGAGCAAAGGGGCCTGACTGCCAGCCTGCCGCTCCTCGTAGGAAAGACCCGTCCATTCGATCCCGATGCCCGAAGGCAGGCTTTTTGCAAGCTCTGCGACTTCCTGCAGCGCTTGTCCGGAGCTGATGCCCCCGGCTGCCGATCCCTGGATTTCAAGCGAGGAAGAACCGTTAAACCGGGTCAATTGCGGAGAGCCATGTGTCCAGGCCCCGGAGCCGAATTCGGCAAGCGGCACCATGCCCCCGGATTGGTTTCGGACATACCACCGGCTGATGTCGTCGGGCATCATCCTGTAAGGGGCATCGGCCTGCACGTACACCCCTTTGACCCGGCCCTTTTCCAGAAAATCGTTTACATATGTCCCGCCCAGAGCCGTGCTGAGTGTCTGGTTGACCGCGGAAATCGGTACACCCATGGCCCGCGCCTTCAGGGCATCGATGCGCAGATTGTACCGCGGGCTGTCGGCCAGCCCGTTAAAGCGGACCTGTGTCAGAAGGGGACTGCTGTTTGCCTGTCCCAGCATTTGATTCATGGCATCGGACAGAGCCTCATTGCCGAGGCCCGCCCGGTCCACCAACTGGAACTCAAACCCGCTGGCGTTGCCCAGCGCGGATACCGGCGGCGGGATAATGGGGATGATAAGTGCGTCGCGTACCCCGGAAAGCCCCTGCCGGGCCTTTTCCTGAATCTTGAAAACAGAGTTCTCCTCACCCCTCTGCTCCCAGTCCTTGAGCGCGATAAATGCCGCACCCACATTCTGGCCCCTGCCGGCGAAACTAAACCCGGCCGCGGCAAAAATGCCGTCCACGGCATCGCCGACCTCGTCGAGATAGAAATCCTCGATTTTTTTGATTTTTTCGACCGTCAGCTCCAATGTCGCGCTCGGCGGCCCGTCGAGCATAACAAACATCCGGCCCTGATCCTCGGCTGGCAGAAAAGATGTCGGGATCCGGAATACCAGCACCGCGCTTGCCGCCACAAGAACAATAAAGACAAGGGGCAGAACAATGCGGTTTTTCATTAATGTATGCAAAAACCGCGCATAGCTGTTTTGCACTTTCTCATACCCGCGGTTGAACAAACCAAACGGCCCCGTCTGCTTTCGGCGCCGGCCGGGCCTCAGGACGATGGCACAAAGGGATGGTGAAAGGCTTAAGGCAATAAACAGGGAAATGGCCATGGCTGCGGCCATGGTGATGGAAAACTGCCGGTAGATGGCGCCCGTTGCCCCCTGAAAGAAGCTCATGGGCAGAAAAACTGCCCAGAGCACCGTGGTGGTGCCCACAAGCGCACCCGAGATCTCCCGCATGGAGACAAAGGCAGCCTGCCTGGATGTCAGGGTCTTGTCTTCTTCGAGCTTGCGCTGGACGTTTTCCGTGACCACAATGGCGTCATCAACCAGCATGCCGATAATCAGAACAAGGGCAAAGAGCGTCAGCAGGTTGATGGAATAGCCGAATGCCGATAAACAGGCAAACGTGCCCAGAAGCACCACCGGGATGGCCACCGCCGGGATGAATGTGGCCCGCACGGTTTGAAGGAATATAAAAATCACCAGCACAACCATGCTGATGGCCAGGCCCAGTGTTTTGACCACCTCGGTGATCGAAGCCCGGATAAAGGGCGAGACATCGACTGGATAGGATGTTTTTATGCCCTCCGGGAAAACCGGCCGGAACTCTTCCACCCGGTCCTTGACCGCCTGAATGGTTTCCAGGGCATTGGCGCCCGGGGCCAGCTGGATGGCAATGCCGGCAGCGGGATTTCGTTTGTACCGGCCGATAATGCTGTAGCTTTCCGCCCCGATCTCGATGCGGGCCACATCACCGAGGGTGACTCTGGATCCATCCGGGGTGACTGTAAGCAGAATCCGCGCAAACTCTTCGGGCGTCTCCAGAAGGGACTGGGCGGTGATGGTCGCATTGATCTGCTGGCCCTCGACACTCGGTGCACCGCCGATCTCCCCGGTGGCCAGCTGCACGTTCTGCTCCTGTATGGCGCCGATCACATCTAAAGTCGTAATATTGTAGTTGTACATGGCCGATGGATCAAGCCACACCCGCATGGCATGCTCCGGGCCGAAGGCATTGATTTCGCCGACCCCGTCGACCCGGCTAAGCGGTTCCACCAGGTTGGAGGCGATGAAATCGGAAATATCGTTTCGGTCAAGCGTGCCGTTTTCCGCGTAGAATCCGACGATCAGCGCGTAGCTGCTGCCGGATTTGCGAACCGAAACACCCTGCTGCTGCACGATTGAAGGCAGCGAGGCCTGGGCCTGGGAGACTTTGTTCTGGGTCTGCACCTGGGCGATATCCGGATCAGTGCCCGGCTCAAAGGTCAGGGTGATGCTCGCCCGCCCTACAGAGGAGCTTGTGGCCTGAATGTAGCGCAGGTTGTCGATTCCCGTAAGATTCTGTTCGATCACCTGCGTGACGGTATTTTCAAGCGTTTCAGCCGATGCGCCCGGATAGTTTGCCGAAACCACGATTTTCGGGGCGGCAATCGTCGGATACTGCTCCACCGGCAGCAGAAAAATGGAAAGCACCCCCGCTCCCATGATGGCAAGAGCGATGACCCACGCAAAAATCGGCCGGTTGATGAAAAACCTCGACAGCATTGCCTATGACCTCTTTTTCCCTGAAAGGCCGGTTTCCACGGCGCTTTCCGCTTCAAGCGCCATGGGCTCCACTTCCGCTCCCGGGCGCAGCATCATCGTTCCTTCAACGATCACCCGGTCGCCGGGCGCAAGGCCTTCACGGATCACCCAGTTGTTCCTGTATGCAGAACCGGTTTTCACTCCGCGCTTTTCCGCCTGGCCGTTTTTGCCGATCACCCAGACAGAACGTGTGCCGTCTGGTTCGATGATCACGCTTTTCTGGGGTACAATAATGGCCTCCATGGCCTCGGCCAGCTCCAGTGAGGCCCGGACAAACATGCCGGGCAGCAGGGTGGTGTCTGGATTGGGGATCACCGAGCGCAGCCGGATGGTGCCGGTCTGAGGGTCGACAAAGAGATCAGCGGCATCGAGTGCGCCGGTATGGGGATAGGGCTCTTCTGAACTGCCGGTCATCAGAAACACGCGATATTCGGTTTCCGGCTTTCCCTTCATCCGATCGGCCATGATGCGCTGCTGCAGCTGCCGGTTTTCGGTAGCTGACTGCGACAGGTCGACATAGACCGGGTCCAGCTGACGGATCGTGGCCAGAGCGGTCTGCTGACCAGCCGTGACCAGCGCGCCCTCGGTTACGGCCGACGGCCCTATATAGCCGCTGATAGGGGCGTAAACCTTTGTGTAGTCGAGATTGATCTTAGCGGTCCGCACCGCGGCTTCGGCCAGGGCGACTGCGGCCCTGGCCTGTTCCAGGTCGGCTGCGGCGCTGTCGTAGGCCTGCTCGCTAATCGCTTTGGCGCCGATCAGGCGTTCATAGCGGCCGGCTATGGCGGCCGCGTTTTTCAGCTTTGCCCGGCCATCCTGCAGCCCGGCTTTGGCGCTCTGCAACTCGGCCTCATAGCGGGCTGGATCGATCTGGTAGAGCTGCCGGCCTTTTCCGACAAAGCTGCCCTCCCTGAACAGCCGGGATTCGATGATGCCGCCCACCTGGGGCCTGATTTCAGCGGTACGGTAGGCTTTTATCCGGCCGGGCAGCTCATTGGTCAGCGTGATCTGCCGGGGCTGCACCGTGATGTAACCCACCTCGGGCGGGGCGCCTGCAGCTTCTGATCCAGGATTGCCTCCTTTCTGATCTCCGGGGTTTTGATCAGCACAGGCCAAAAGCAGGATGATCCATGCCAGAATGAAAAACACTCTCAGATAAAATCTCATGTCAAAGCCTTGTAACATTCGGTCTGCAGCGAAAAGTTCACCATCATGAACCGGTTTTTGGCAGCGCCCCGTATTCGGTCTATCAACTTCCAACATGCGGATAAGGGACCACGGTTCCGGCATTTTCTGTTAAGGATTTCGCTTTCAAATTGTTTAGCTGTAATGTATACCATGAAATTCACTTCACCGGGCCGGAAAATTTTAGTCCCACCGGATGATCCTGAACGTGCCCCGGCTCAGCAGCACAACCGTTGTGCTAAAATAAGCATGCAATATAATCTGCCAATGGGGATAGCATAATATTGACGGCACCGTAAAAAGTCCAATATCTGCGTTACGCACGATTTCTGAAGAATTTCACGTACGGCTAAATGGTTTCCAGCAACCCATGGGTCGGGCTGCTCTGAGTCTGCTTCCGAGAAGTGGCAAAGATTTCGGGCACCCCTGAAAACAAGGGTGCCCGTGTTTTATAATACAGGTGATATTACGGGGTTGTTACGGAAGTTGAGATCCTTGCTGCACCTCGCATTGGTTGTCCGGACAGAAAAGGTTCAGCCACAGGCCTTTGGTCTCCTTTGGAACGACACCGCCGGCCGGCAGAGTGATCTTGTTTTCATCCAAGGCACAGGACCCGTCCGGGCAGGCCACCTCTATCCACACCCCGGATTTGCCGGCTACCGATTCACGCTTTTCTGCCGGCAGCTCTGATATTTCGGTTTCAGGAATAATCCGGGCGTTTTCAATAAATACTTTCAAGCGGGTTTCTTTGATTCCTTTTTTCATGACCCCTCCTTTTTCTGATTGAAGTCTTATTTCTGCTCATGGTGGTATCAAACCATGAGCGCCATTGAATTTTCACTTTTTTGTACTAAGATTAGTATTTGCATGTATTTGATTCAAGTCAAGTTTGATGGCACCGTAAAAAGTCGATTCCAGACGGGAACTCTGCTGTGCTTCGTTCCCGCCGGTGAAGGCAAACGTTATTTGCAATAGTCATAGAGGGTCAAACATGTTTAAAGAAAACATCTATTGGAGACAAATCCAGCAGTTCCTTCCGGAGCATAACAGAATCTCAGACGACTGCATGCCTGAAGAAAAAGAAATAAGGTTTAATGGGGGCAAAATCAGGTATGATAAATATAAACCAAAGGAAGATTCTGATATATCAATAGTTATTCTCCATGGTGTCGGAGGCAATGGCAGACTGCTTTCTTTTATAGCAGTTCCACTGGTTAAAGCCGGGTATAATGTCATCTGCCCGGATCTTCCTGGTTATGGATATACTAATATTCAGGGCACTATGGATTATGCTATGTGGATTGATGCCGGCTCATTTATGGTAAACAGAGAAATCGATAAAGGAAATAAAGTCTATGCATTCGGCCTCAGTGCGGGTGGGATGCTTGCCTATAATGTTGCCTGCAATGTAGAAAAAGCAGCTGGATTGATTGTTACCAAT
>JAABTZ010000198.1 GCA_011389605.1 Desulfobacteraceae bacterium | reverse complement strand
AAGCTTCTTTTCTGACCCCTCCATTCGGGTATGCTCTTTTTTACCTTAAAGGAATTAATATACCAGGAGTTGGAATTGTTGATATTTATAAAGGCATATCGCCTTTTGTTTTATTGATGCTACTAGGACTTATTATTTGTTTTATGTATCCGCAGACTATTACTTACTTACCCTCTTTTGTAAAATAGTTTAAATCGATGGCAAAAAACTTGTTAAGAGGTCACTACTGTCCCATCGACTTTGGAAAAGCCAAAATTCAAGATTCTAAACTGAGCGTTTCAAATTTTTAAATATTTTGTTTCAATTATATTTTAAAAGGCTTAAGCCATTCTTGCTTTAAAAATTTCAAACACTACGGGATTTTCAATTTTCCAGCATCTACTGCGTCAGATGATGTCTCGCATAGTTGACTATAGATCGACTATCAAGTGAAAATCCTCCTAAGGTAATTATTGTCTCTCCTTCTTCTGATATAATCTGTAATTAGGGCTTACTGAAAAACTTCCCTTAAGCTCTGGAGTATAACCTCGGCCTATCCCTAAGAGGTCTTCCAATTTGACTTGGTATAAGCAAATTAGAAAAAAGCCAAAAAAGAATGGCCTTCAGCCACCTTTCCAGGTTCATCACCAGGAAGGTTACCAGAACAGCAGTTTCGGCAGTACTTGCCAGTTTGCACATAACCCGGCCGAGCCCAAAGCGGCGTTTCGCCTGCCCGAACTTGCCTTCAACAGCATTGCGCGTCACTTCATCCTGGTAAACCTGCTTTCGGATTTCTCTGCTGATTTGTGCATCCTTGGGCGGCCTTCCCAGAGGTGGCCCCGAAAGCCGGATGCCATGTTTTTTTGCAGAATCGCCGGTTGTCCTGATTTCGATATATCTTGTCTGCATTCTATCGTGGACACCTTTCGCCCAGCTGCAATGGGGTATCTCGAAGTCAGAGCTGGAAAATATGCATGTGCTTTTGATGAATGACGACCGGGAACAATATATTGGCAAACTGTTTTCAATGTTGAATTAATGTCAAAATGATCCCAATTACCTTTTTGAGGTCTTGGATTTTCTAATGTCGGGAGGACGGATAAATGGCTCAGCCTATGGAAATAGGCCTCCAGCAGGATGCAATTAAATTAAAGAATACTGACAGAAAAAAAGCCCCGCTTTGCGGGGCTTTTTTATAGAAATTGGCTGAGGGTCCAGGATTCGAACCTGGGTTAACGGGGCCAGAACCCGTCGTCTTGCCGCTAGACCAACCCTCAGCATAAGCCTTAACTTAATTTGAATCTTAATAAGATAGCAAAAAACAAAACCGTGTCAAGGCAAAAATGCGGGCCTTTTTACGCTTCTTTTTCAGCCTCGCCCCGCATAAAGGCAACGGCTTTTTCCAGGCGGACAAGGGTTTCTTTTTTGCCCAGCACCCCTATCATCTCAAAAATGCCCGGACTGACCGTTTTGCCGGACAAGGCCAGGCGCACCGGCTGGGCGATCTTGCCGAATTTCAGATCATTGGCTTCCATTACCTGAACAAAGGCCGGCTCCAGATTTTTTTCATCAAAGGAATCAATCTGCCGCAGCACTGAAATCAGCTGCTCCATGGCAGAGACCAGATCGGACTTAAAAAACTTTTTAACCCCTTTTTCCTCGTAGGATTCCGGGGCAACATAATAAAAGGCAGCGGCCTGGGCCATTTCCTCAAAGGTTTTGGACCGGGGCTGCAGGGTTTGGATCACATTGTGTAGAAATTGATTTTCTCCGGCCTCAATGCCATGCTTTTGGAGAAACGGGATCAAATGAGGCGCAAGTTTTCCCGCAGAAGCACTGCGGATATGCTCCGCATTTAAGGCCAGCAGTTTTTCAGGATTAAAAACCCCCGCGGATCGGCCTATATGCTCTATGTCAAATTTTTCAATGAGTTCTTCCCGGGTGAAAAACTCCTGGTCTCCGTGAGACCAGCCAAGACGCACCAGGTAATTTAGAAGGGCGTCGGGATAATAGCCCATTTCCCGGTAGGCGGTCACGGACATGGCTCCGTGCCGTTTGCTAAGCCTTGCCTTGTCGGGTCCCAGCACCATGGGAACATGCCCGAAATCAGGTACCTGCGCCTCCAGGGCCCGGTAAAGCAGAATTTGCCTGGGAGTGTTGCTGATGTGATCATCACCCCGGATAATCGTATTTACTCCCATTGTTATGTCATCGACCACCACGGCCAGGTTATAGATGGGCATGCCGTCGCTGCGCTGAATGATAAAATCATCCAGCTCTGCATTGGGAAAAACAATGTTGCCCCGGATCTTGTCTTCAATCACGGTATTGCCTATAACCGGCGATTTAAACCGCACCACCGCACCCGGTGCCGGCGGCAGATTTTTTTCCCTGCAGGTGCCGTCATATTTAGGCTTGCCGCCACTTTGGGAGGCTGCCTGGCGCATGGCGTCGAGCTTTTCCTTTGAGCAGGTGCAGTAATAGGCATTGCCGGTTTCAACAAGCCTCTGGATATTCTCACTGTAAATATCCAAACGCTCTGACTGATAAAAAGGTCCCTGGTCCCAGTCAATGCCGAGCCATTCCAGGGCTTCAAGAATTGCTTCCACATACTCCCGGGTGGAACGTTCCACGTCGGTATCCTCGAAACGGAGGATAAACTTTCCGCCCTTATTTCTCGCATAAAGCCAGTTAAAAAGCGCCGTGCGCGCACCGCCGATATGCAGGTACCCGGTGGGGCTGGGCGGAAAACGGGTTACAATGGTTTCCATATATGAACCGATCCTGTGGGCTGAAAGTTTTAATTGACACAGCCGGGATAACAGGGCATTTCATGCCCGAGACAGCGCCTTGCAGGCTTTTAAATTATGATGCATCTGATTTCAGATGGGGCCGTAAAAAGTCCAAGATCAAGGCTTGCGCGATTCCGAAGAATGCAGCGTACTTAGCTGTACGTGAAATTCTGAGGAATCGCGCGTAACGCAGATATTGGATTTTTTACGGTTCCATCAAATTATAATAAAATACGAAAACTATATAAACTAACCGACAATGGGATAAAAATCAAGAGCGGTTTTTGGCGCTCTGCGAAATCCCTTGACATCGTATTGAATTTAACATATTAGTCTTAATGATAATCTGAGAAGAGTTAATATATTTATTAAACTATTTCAAATAGTTGGGAGATTACTAAAATGGCAGTACCCAAGCATAAGGTCTCTAAGTCCAAAAGGGACAAACGCCGGACCCACCAGAAAGCCCAGGCCCCGGCCTTAAGCCGCTGCAGCCAGTGCGGAGAAGCGGTTATGTCTCACCGCGCATGCCCGGAATGCGGTAATTATAAAGGCCGCATCGTCATTGAGACGGAAGCCTGAGAGGAGCCGCGCTTATGAATATCGAAGATAAGGTCAAAAAACTCATTTCCGAGAAAATGGAGGTTGATCTGGCCGATGTGGTGCCGAAGGCCTCTTTAATTGATGACCTTGGGGCCGATTCTCTGGCCATCGTGGAGATGATCATGACCATGGAAGAAGAATTTGATATTGAGGTGCCGGACGAAGATGCAGAGCAGCTCAGGACTGTTGAAGACGCCATAAACTACATTATTAAAAAAACCAGTTCCTGATTCGGCGGCATAAACGCCGGTCCACCCCGAAAATCCCTTAAACATCAGGCGCCGGCCAAAATCAAACCAGCAGCAGACAATGAGGACCGTGATGCCCCCCCTTGCCATCGGTTGCGACCACGCAGGTTATGAACTCAAGGAGATAGTAAAAAAATATCTGATTTCACTTGATTTACAGGTTGATGACCTTGGAACCGACTCTGAGAAATCAGTGGACTATCCTGACTTCGGCTCCAGGGTTGCGGAAAAAGTTGACTGCGGGGAATATAAGAGCGCTATTCTTATCTGCGGAACCGGCATAGGAATGTCCATGGTGGCCAACAGGTTTTCGGGAGTGCGGGCTGCATTGTGCAATGACCTGTTTTCAGCCATCATGAGCCGACGCCACAACGATGCCAACATTCTTGTAATGGGCGGGAGGGTAATTGGTTCCGAGCTGGCAAAAGAAATTGTGGGCGCATGGATAAAAACTCCCTTTGAAGGGGGGCGGCACAGCCAGCGGCTGAAAAAATTTTGTGGAGGAAAATAAGCATTGAGCGATATCACCGATAAAAACGCATCAGCCGACGATCTTTGTCTTGAGCTGTCAATTATAAAACAGGCTGATCCCGAAATTGCAGACGCCATTGCCAGGGAGTACGACCGGCAGAAATATACACTGGAGCTCATCGCTTCTGAAAATATCGTAAGCCCGGCGGTCATGACCGCCCAGTCCAGCGTTATGACCAACAAGTATGCCGAGGGATATCCTGACAAAAGATATTACGGTGGCTGTGAATATGTTGACATTGCCGAAACAAAGGCCATTGAACGAGCCAGGGACCTGTTTGGTGCAGAGTACGCAAATGTTCAGCCCCATTCCGGATCCCAGGCCAACATGGCGGTTTTCTTCGCCCTGCTGGAACTCGGAGATACAATCCTGGCAATGGACCTTTCCCACGGAGGTCATTTAACCCATGGAGCTGCGGCCAGTTTTTCCGGACGCTTCTACAAATTTGTCCACTACGGGGTAAAAAAGGATACCGGCACCATAGACTATGATCAGGTGGCTGAACTGGCAAAGCAGCACCGGCCGAAAATGATAATTGCCGGCGCCAGCGCCTATCCCCGAATAATTGATTTTGAAGCCTTCTCCCGGGTTGCAAAGTCCGTGGGTGCTTACTTAATGGTGGACATGGCCCATATTGCCGGACTGGTGGCAACAGGCCATCACCCATCGCCTGTGCCTTATGCAGATGCGGTAACCTCAACCACCCACAAAACCCTGCGCGGACCCAGGGGCGGTCTGATCCTGGCAAAAACCAACCTGGACAAGGTTTTAAACAAGGAAATATTTCCCGGCATCCAGGGCGGCCCGCTGATGCACGTTATAGCTGCCAAGGCCGTGGCATTCAGGCTTGCCGGCAATCCGGAATTCAAAACCTACCAGGCCGATATTGTCAAAAATGCCCGGACCCTGGCCGCAGTTCTTCAGGAAAAAGGGGTTAACCTTATCTCCGGGGGGACCGACAATCACATGATGCTCGCAGATCTTCGCAATCTTGACATTACAGGCAAAAAAGCCGAGGAATCCCTTGGAATGGCGGGCATAACAGTCAACAAAAACACTGTCCCCTTTGACACCCAAAGCCCTTTTGTAACCTCCGGTATCCGTATAGGGACCCCGGCTGTAACCACCCGGGGAATGAAAGAAGCGGAGATGATGGAAATCGGCGGCTACATCGTAGATGTGCTTAAAAATGCCGATGACATGCAGCTCATTGACAGCATCAGAGAAAAGGTCAAAACCCTCTGCTCCGGGTTTCCGCTGTTTGCGCAAAACGAATAAGATGCCTGCATAGAGATTCAGAGCAGTATTTAAAGCTAAACGTGGGTTTTTCAATGAAAGCTCCGATCAGATCATGACCCCAAAGGACCAGCGCCCTTCATGGGATGACTATTTCATGGATATAGCCAGCCTTGTGGCCCGGCGCTCCACCTGCCTGCGCCGGGCGGTAGGGGCTGTTATCGTCAAGGAACACAGAATTCTGACAACCGGATACAACGGAGCTCCGGCCGGCATCCGGCACTGCGCCCAGGTGGGCTGCCTGCGCGAAACCATGAATATCAAATCCGGTCAGCGTCATGAATTGTGCCGCGGAATTCACGCAGAACAAAACGCCATCATCCAGGCAGCCTACCACGGCATACCCATTTGCGGCGCAAGCCTTTACTGCACCAATCTGCCATGCGCCATCTGCACAAAAATGCTTATCAATGCCGGTATTGTGGAAATATTTTACCAGCAAGGCTATGCAGACGAGTTATCAGAGACCCTGCTCAGCCAGGCAGGTATAGGGCTGAGGCAGATAAAGGAAAATTGCTCATGAAATGCCCGTTTTGCGGTGAAAACGACAACAAGGTCATTGATTCAAGACTCAGCAAGGAAGGAAGCGCCATCCGCAGGAGGCGGGAGTGCCTGCTTTGCGGGCGAAGGTTTACAACTTATGAAACCGTTGAAGAAATCCCGCTAATGATCATAAAAAAAGACAGGCGGCGGGAGGTTTTCAGCCGGGAGAAAGTCCGCTCAGGATTGAAAAAAGCCTGTGAAAAGCGTGAAATCAGTATGAATGTCATTGAATCCTTTGTCGAGGAGCTGGAGCGGGATCTGAGGGAAGCCGAGGAAAAAGAAATCACATCCCGGATCATAGGTGAAAAAATCATGGC
>JAABTZ010000197.1 GCA_011389605.1 Desulfobacteraceae bacterium | reverse complement strand
GTGCGGCAATAATAACAACACTTGCGGAAAAATTTGGTCCCATCCCAGACATGATTATGGAAAAGACCGGCTACGGCGCCGGCAAAAGGGAAATCAAGGAGCAGCCCAACCTTCTGCGGATTTTAACCGGCAGTTTTGCCGATATGCACAAAGACAGCATGGTTATGGTGGAAACCTGTATTGACGATATGAATCCGGAGTTATTAGGCTATGCCGCAGACCGGCTTTTTGCAGAAGGGGCCAGGGATGTTTATATGATTCCGGTGTACATGAAAAAGGGCAGGCCCGGCGTTCTGCTCCAGGTACTTTGTGGAAAAGCGATTCAGTCAGAGGTCATCTCACGGATATTGACGGAAACAAGCGCCATTGGGGTCAGATATTATCCTGTTGAGCGCCAGGTTCTTCAAAGGGAAAAAATTGTGGTAAGCACACCCTATGGCCCCATTGACGCCAAACGGGTTAAAACCCCGGACGGCCGCTGGCGGGTGGCACCCGAATATGAATCCTGCCGGCGGGCGGCTGAATCCTTAAGCATTGCTCTGCGGGAAGTCTATGAGTCCGTTGTTGCCCGGGCCGCCCATGACGGGCATCTGCAATAGGTATGAACAATGCCTTGACAGCCGAGGCTTTAGATTATAGATACAAATGAATTTTATCTCTAAATTATCAGTATTTATTGCCACGTGCGGCTATATCGGCAAGCTCCCAATTGGACCCGGAACCTTTGGATCTGTTCCGGGGCTTTTGCTGTACTGGATTATGGCACAGATGCATACTTTGTATGCAGTCTGCCTGACTTTGATAGTTATCCTTGTAGCCGTGTGGACAGCGGGAGCAGCCGAAAAGGCAATGGGGGCAAAGGATCCTGGCTCCATAGTGATTGATGAAATTGCGGGCATGGCTGTTGCGTTTACAGGGCTTGGCTTTTCATGGCCTTTGGCGGTTTCCGGTTTTTTACTTTTTCGGATTTTTGATATAATAAAGCCGTTTCCAATAGACTGGCTGGAAAAGCGATTTGACGGAGGGATAGGCGTGGTAATCGACGATGTCGCCGCAGGCCTTGTCTGCCGGATTATTCTGGGGGCCGCCCTGGCAGTGCTGCCAAGCGTTTTTGCATAGCGGTTCATATAAGGCAATGGGTGACGGGGAAATACAAAATCAGAAAAACAGCCAGGCAAGCGGAAAGATAAGGGCCTTTATTGCCGTTTGCCTGCCGTCAGATGTTATTTCAGACCTTTCGGATCTGCAGGCCCGGCTGCGCAAATTCGGCATAAAAATGAAATATACTGACCCGGAAAACATTCACCTTACTTTAAAATTTCTGGGCTCGGTACCGGTTCCGGCAGTGGATAGAATATCTGCATCTCTTGGCGAAGCTGCTGCGGGCTTTGGTCATATGCAGCTTTATGCCCGCGGACTTGGAGTGTTTCCGGGTGTGCGGCGGGCCCGGGTAATGTGGACCGGAGTTGGCGGGCACACAGGGCAGCTTGAAGGCTTGCATCAGGCAGTGGAAAATCACATGGCAGAACTGGGCTTTCCAGAAGAGGACCGTGGCTTTGCCGGGCATCTGACCCTGGGCCGGTTTAAGTCAGGGGCAGATCCAGTGCGTATAGCCGATGCCATTGAAGAATTTGGCGACTTTGCTTCAAATTCTTTTGATGTTTTTTCCGTGGAACTGTTTGAGAGCATCCTGACACGCGGCGGCCCTGTTTACAAGGTGGCTGCAAGTCATCGGCTTGCAGCAGACCGCTTGGATTAGGTTTTAAATAATGCTTTAGAAAAATAACAGGCAATTTTGATGGTGACGTCAATCTTGGTGTCTATTATTCCATGCCGGGCTATGACATCGCAGGAGGGTATATGAGCAAATCCATGGACAAGGAAAAGGCGGTACAGACCGCCATCGGCCAGATCGAGCGCCAGTTTGGCAAGGGCGCAATTATGAAGCTGGGCAGCAATACCATAGTTGATATTCCAGCTATTCCCACAGGTTCCATCGCCCTGGACCTGGCCCTGGGCGTGGGCGGGATTCCCCGGGGCCGGGTCACGGAGATTTACGGACCGGAGGCTTCGGGTAAAACTACTCTGGCCCTGCATGCCGTGGCCGAAGCCCAGAAGCAGGGAGGCATTGCTGCATTTGTTGATGCTGAGCACGCCCTGGACACTTCTTATGCCAGAAAGCTGGGAGTCAATTGTGATGAACTTCTGGTCTCCCAGCCGGACACAGGCGAGCAGGCCCTGGAGATAGCAGACATGCTAGTGCGCAGCGGTGCAGTCGATATACTGGTGATCGATTCCGTGGCAGCCTTAGTCCCCCGGGCGGAAATTGAGGGGGAAATGGGTGATTCCCACATGGGCCTGCAGGCAAGGCTGATGTCCCAGGCGCTGCGCAAGCTCACAGGCACAATCTCCAAGACCATGACTTCGGTTGTTTTTATCAACCAGATCAGGATGAAAATCGGTGTAGTCTTTGGAAATCCCGAGACAACCACCGGCGGCAATGCCCTGAAATTTTATTCATCTGTGCGCATAGAAGTCAGGCGTACAGGCTCCATCAAGGAAGGTCAGGAAGTTATGGGCAACCGCACCAAGGCCAAGGTTGTAAAAAACAAGCTTGCACCGCCTTTTAAGGAAGCTGAGTTTGACGTGATGTACGGCGAGGGCATATCCGCGGCAGGCGATCTGCTCGACATGGGGGTTAAAGCCGAAGTAATTGAAAAAAGCGGTTCCTGGTATTCTTATGACGGCGAGCGCCTGGGCCAGGGGCGTGAAAACATCAAGAAATTTTTTCATGAAAATCCGGATGTATACACGGATCTGCGGCAGCGCGTTAAAACCGCTCTTGGCATTGGGAAAAAGGAAGCCGCCGGGCCGGAATTGGCTCAGCCGCCCGGAGAAAGCGAACCGGAAGCCGCGGAGAAATAGGGAAAATTCATGACCGGAAACGAGATTCGGAAAAAGTTCTTCGATTATTTTGCAGCAAAAAATCATCAGGTTGTCCGGAGTTCATCACTGGTCCCCCAGGATGATCCGACCCTGCTGTTTACAAATGCGGGCATGGTCCAGTTCAAGCGTGTGTTTCTGGGAGAGGAAAAGCGTGCATACAGCAAGGCGGCCACCTCCCAGAAATGTCTGAGAGCCGGCGGTAAGCACAATGATCTGGAAAATGTCGGATATACTGCAAGGCACCATACTTTTTTTGAAATGCTGGGCAATTTTTCCTTTGGTGATTATTTCAAAAAAGAAGCTATTGGATATTCCTGGGAACTGCTGGTTGACGGCCTGGGCCTTTCACCTGAAGATTTGTGGGTATCTGTTTATCTCGATGATCAGGAAGCCTTTGAAATATGGCGGGACCATATCGGGGTAAAACAAGAGCGCATTGTCCGCCTGGGGGAAAAGGACAATTTCTGGTCCATGGGTGAGACCGGCCCCTGCGGTCCCTGTTCTGAGATACTTATTGACCGGGGCGGGGCCATGGGCTGCGGCTCGCCAGATTGCATGCCGGGCTGTGAATGCGATCGCTATCTGGAGATATGGAATCTGGTTTTCATGCAGTACAATCGCTCAGAGGACGGGGAAATGACGCCTCTTCCCAGTCCGAGCATTGACACCGGCATGGGCCTGGAGCGAATTGCAGCAGTTATTCAAAACGTGCCTACAAATTTTGAAACAGATTTGTTTATACCCGTTATAAGAGTTATCGAGTCATTGTCAGGCCGGGAGATGGGCCGGGATAATACAGCGGACGTGGCTATGAAAGTCATTGCCGATCACAGCAGGGCCGCGGCTTTTCTGATCGGCGACGGGGTGCTGCCTTCAAACGAGGGCCGGGGATATGTACTGCGGCGCATTATGCGCCGGGCTATCCGCTATGGCAGAAACATCGGTTTAAAAGAGCCGTTTCTGCACAAGACCGTGGAGCCTGTTTTTGAAATCATGAAGGAGGGCTACCCGGAACTCTTCGAGGATCGGGCCTTTATTACCAACGTGGTGGAAAACGAAGAAGTGCGTTTTCTTGAAACCCTGGACCATGGTTTAAAGCTTCTGTCAGAGACCATGGAGGAAATGAAGCGGGAAAATTCCACGGTGGTGCCGGGCGGGGTGATTTTCAAGCTTTATGACACCTTTGGCTTTCCGGTGGATATCGTCCGGGACGTGGTGCGGGACCAGGGTCTGGATCTTGACATAAACGGCTTTGATGAGGCCATGGCCAGACGGCGGGAGCAGTCGCGCAGTGTAGCCTCTTTTTCATCCATAAGCCAGGCATACCGGGATTTTTCTGCAAGCTCGGATAAGATGCCCGAGTTTGTGGGTTACAGCCGATTGCAATGCGATTCAAATTTGCTTCTGCTGGTGGTCGGCGGCAAGGCTGTAGCCGAGGCCAGGGCCGGTTCGGAAATCGAGGTGGTGGCCGGAAAAACGCCCTTTTACGCCACATCCGGGGGCCAGGTTGCAGATACCGGAAATATATCCGGGCAAAATTTCGAAATCCGGGTTCAAGATACCTTCAAGGATCCCACCGGTCTTATCATTCATCGGGGTGAAGTTATTTCCGGAACAGTGCGCCAAAACGATACGGCAACCCTGACCGTGGATGAACAAAACAGGAGGGCTACAGCCTGCAATCATACAGCCACTCATATTCTGCACAAGTGTCTGCGTCAGGTGGTGGGCGAGCATGTCCGCCAGGCAGGCTCTCATGTGGGCCCGGATCGCCTGCGTTTTGACTTTACTCATTTTTCCCAGCTTGATGCTGCAGCCGTCGAAAAAATCGAAACTCTTGTCAACGCCAGGATTCGTGAAAACACGGCCGTGTCAGTAGAGGAGATGGATGCCGAAGAGGCGTTTAAGACAGGTGCCACGGCTTTGTTTGAAGAAAAATACGGAGACCGGGTCAGGGTGATTTCCCTTGGTTCATTTAGCCAGGAGCTTTGCGGCGGCACACATACCAGCCGAACCGGAGATATCGGGATGTTTAAGATTTTGTCTGAGGCAAGTGTGGCCTCTGGCGTTCGACGGATTGAAGCCCTGACCGGTAGGGCGGCTTTTGAGCATGTCCAGGAGATCAACCGGTGTCTCAATGAAGCCGCACGACTGTTAAAGGATCGGCCCGAGGCTGTTGCCCATCGGGTAAAGGGGCTTCTTGCCGGGCAAAAAAGCCTTGAAAAAGAAGTCGAGCAGCTTAAGCTGAAACTGGCATCCGCATCTGCGGACCAGATGACCACCGAGGTGCAATCGGTCAACGGGATTAAGGTGGTTGCCAGGGTTGTGCAGGCAGACAACCCGGGAGCCCTGCGCAGTCTGGCCGATCAGTTTCGGGAAAAGATCGGTTCGGGCGTGGTGGTGCTGGGCGCTGTCCAGGATGCCAAGGCGCTTCTTATTACCGTTGTGACCAAGGACCTTACGGACCGGTTCCATGCCGGAAATATCATCAAGCAGGTGGCCGCAGAAGTCGGCGGAGGGGGGGGCGGCCGTCCGGACATGGCCCAGGCCGGCGGCACCAGGCCTGAGAATCTTGAAAAAGCCATTGGCAAGGTTTATCAATTTCTGGAGCCTTCCGGAGAAAACTCCTGATCAAAATTTACTGAAGGTTTTTCCGGAGGCAGTGACAGGCCGCGCTCCATGGCATCTTCTAAAAAAGCGTCGGCATCAGGGTCATACCACCAGTAGGTAATAGCGCTCATTTCGTCGCCGTATTTTGACAGCACCGTGGGTGGTGTCCCGAATTTATTCCAGTACAGCAGCCTGGTGTAGTCGATATTCCAGAGCAGAGCGTAAGGGTGGACGTCAAACACTTTCTGATCGATCATCCTGCAGATCTGGTTGCGTTTTTTAACATCGAATGAGGTTTTCTGAGCTTCAATTAGCCGGTCCACCTCCGGGTCAGCAAAGCCGGCAATATTGGCGCTTCCCTGTCGGCCGGCCTCGGCTGAGGCCCACATGCCTTCAGGATCCTTAAACATGGAAGACCCCCAGGCCGCCCAGGTCATCTGGAAATTAAATTCATCCATGTCTCTTGCCCAGGCTGCCCAGTCCTTTTTGTCAATCACCATGTCAATTCCTGCATCCTTTA
>JAABTZ010000196.1 GCA_011389605.1 Desulfobacteraceae bacterium | reverse complement strand
GGGCGTAAATGGACAAAAACTTTTCAGAAGACGCGTCCCTGGTTAAAAATTTCACGGTCAGTTTCTCATCGTTTTTTTCTCTCCAGCCGCTGTCGGGATTGACGCGCCATCCTGCTTTTCCAAGAAGATGCCTGGCCTTATCCCGGTCGAGCTCAGTAAGAGGGTTGGGACACGGAATATCGCTTGAATACAGGTCCTCGTAATAGGAGCGGTGCAGAAAATACTGGTT
>JAABTZ010000195.1 GCA_011389605.1 Desulfobacteraceae bacterium | reverse complement strand
TAAAGGAACTGCGGGAACAGGGCAGCGTTCGTAACCTGCAAAGCAGAAGAGACGATCTGTATAAAATTTTGTGGAAACCAAAAGAAGATGAAGTGATTTTCTAAAAAGGCCGCCGGTCATCGAGCCCTGCCAGACGGGCGTCGTAGTCTGCCTTTAAGGACTCGGCGTCTGTTGAAAGGGATTCCAGGCGCTCAAAGCTTTCGTCGATTTTTTCCCGGCATTCATGCATTTTCCGGGAAAGCTCTGCAATGGTTTCCCCGTTGCCGCTCCCTGCTGCCTCCTGCATTCTTGAGCTCAGGGCTTCGAGTTTTTCCTCCCAGCCGATAATGGAATTTTCCACTGCCGCAATCTGTTTTTCAAGGGGTTTTAAGACACGCCCCTTTTCAGCTACAATGACCGAACGCATCCGGCGGTGTTCCTTTTTGTTCAGGACGAAATCACCGGGTTCTTTTCCCGAAGCCTCCTGCCGTAAAACAGTGGCTGTTTCATCCTCATCCCAGCCGACTTTTTCAAGAAACCGCTGATAGGTTCCATCAAATACATTGATTTTTCCGCCCTGGAAAACAACCAGGCGCTGGGCAAGAGCATGGAGAAACATCTCATTGTGGGTGACCATGACAACGGTTCCGTCAAAAGCGTCAATTGCCGACAGCAGGGCGTCACAGGATTCCATGTCAAAATGATTGGTGGGCTCGTCGAGCAGCAGAAAATTAGCCGGGGCTGCAAGCAGCCGGCCGAGCATGACCCGGCATTTCTCCCCGCCTGAAAGCACTCTTATCTTTTTTAATGCATCATCGCCTTCAAAAAGCATGGCTCCGCATATGCTTCTGGCTGCCTGGCGGCCCATATCCGGATTGGCTGAAAGGATTTCTTCTTCCACTGTCTTCTCATCGGACAATGTATGAATGTTGGTTTGTTCAAACAAACCCTTTAAAGCGTTGGGATGATTTTCAATATGGCCGCTGTCAGGATCAAGATCCCCTGCAAGCAGGCGCAGCAGAGTGGTTTTTCCAGCCCCGTTCCGACCCATTATGCATATGCGCTCTTTTAAACCCACTGTCATTGAAAAATCAGAAATCAACGGATCCGGGCCAGACTTTTCCCTGTTTTCCTGATTCTTGTAGGAAAATGAAAGAGCTTCTGCCCGAAGCATGTATTTGCCGGTAAAAGAAACACTGTTAAAGGAAAAATCCAGATTTTTGGTTTGTTCCAGCTTTTCCCGGCGGGATAGTTTTGAAAGTGTTTTTACCCTGGACTGGACCAGGTTGGCCAGGCGGGCCTTTGCCCTGAACCTTGTGATAAAACGCTCTATGTCTTTTCGTTTGCGCTCATCGTTTTGTCTTGTCTTTTCGTAAATTTCTTCTTCCTGGGCTATCTGAATGTAATATTTTTCAGTATTTCCGGTAATTTTTCTGATTTTGCGGCGATGAATGCCGGCAATATGGGTAACAACCTCGTCCATGAAGCTTCTGTCGTGTGTTATCAAAAGAAGTTCTCCGGGCCAGCTTAACAGAAACTGTCTGATCCAGCGGATTGATGTGATATCAAGATAGTTGGTGGGCTCATCGAGCAGAAGCATGTCGGGCCTGGAGACA
The DNA here is from genome assembly GCA_011389605.1 of Desulfobacteraceae bacterium. Classification (GTDB taxonomy): domain Bacteria; phylum Desulfobacterota; class Desulfobacteria; order Desulfobacterales; family Desulfosalsimonadaceae; genus Desulfosalsimonas. The sequence continues at coordinate 4,726 of JAABTZ010000195.1, read as the reverse complement.
AGCACTTTGGCAAGATTGAGCCTGACCTGATATCCCCCGGAAAATTCCCTGGGAGCGCGCTGCATGTCATCCTGGGAAAATCCGAGCCCTGAAAGGATTTTTTCCGCCTGCCAGTATTGATCTGCCGAATCTGCGGGCAGTCCTTTTGAGCCCTCTTCCAGTACGGTGGGAGCTGTAAATTCCAACTGCTGGGCCACATGGCCGATGCGGTAATTTCTTGGACAGCTTACAACACCGGAATCAGGGCTTTCCTGGCCAATAATCATCCGAAACAGGGTTGTTTTGCCGTGCCCGTTTCTGCCAACCATTCCAAGGCGCTCACCTTTGTTAATCCGCAGGCTGGCATCCTCGAAAAGCACATGGCCGCCGTAGCTTTTATTTAATGCTTCAATATTGATCATTTATCGGATTTATTCAGGTTTATCTATTCCCAGCTTGCTGCAGCGGTAACGAAAGGAGCGGAAACTTATTCCCAGCAGTTCAGCAGCCTTGTTCTTATTTCCGCCAGAGCAGGAAAGGGCTTTTTCAAGATAGGCACGTTCGATTTCCTCCAGGATAGTGTCTAAAAACACTCCCTTGGCCACTTCGTCGAGATCAAACCGCCTGTTTTCAATCCCCTCGATCCAGCGGCGCTTGTGAATCGACAAAGAAAGGTTGTCGGGAAGCAAAATATTGGTACTCGACAAGGCAACACTGCGTTCAATTAAATTTTCAAGTTCACGGATGTTTCCGGGAAAATCATATTTTTGAAGCAGATCAACTGCATATGAAGATATCTTTGTAATTTCCTTGCCTGCCTGCCGGGCGTATTTTTCAAGAAAATGCTGGGCAAGGGCCCGAAGGTCCCCTTTGCGATCCCGCAGGGGCGGAACCTTTATCTCCACCACGTTTAGCCGGTAATAAAGATCTTCCCTGAAACGACCGGCTATGACTTCATCTTCGAGCTGTTTGTTGGTTGCCGAAATGATACGGATATCAACGCACACATCCTCATTGCTCCCCACCGGCTTAAATGACCGTTCCTGGACCACCCGCAGAAGCCTTACCTGCATATGAAGGCTAAGTTCCCCGATTTCATCTAGAAAAACCGTGCCGGTATCAGCCGCTTCAAATAATCCCTTTTTATCCTGATTGGCTCCGGTGAAAGCGCCTTTTTTATACCCGAAAAATTCGCTCTCCAAAAGGCTTTCAGGAATACTGCCGCAATTTATCACCAGAAAGGGATTGTAATTACGGTTGCTCTGATCGTGGATGGCCCTTGCAATAAGCTCTTTGCCCGTGCCGCTCTGGCCGGTTATCATTACACTTGTTGGAGTGGGAGCTATCTGCTCGATGATCTCATATATATGCATCATCCTGGGGCTGTTTCCCACCAGAAGCCCAAAATGAAGACTTTCCCTAAGCTCATCGTCAATGCGTTTTTTTTCATCCGAAAGATTTTTGAGCTCCAGGGCCTTGGATATGGTGTGTTTCAACTCCTCATTGTCAAACGGCTTTGGCAGGTAATCGTAAGCACCTTCATTCATGGCTTCCACGGCATTTTCCGCTGTTGCATAAGCAGAAATCATTATAACCACGGTTTCCGGATGCCGGCTCTTTGCCCTGCGCAGCACTTCCAGGCCGCTGATATCACCAAGACGGATATCGCACAAAATCAGGTCATAGTCGGTTTTATCGATCATGGCATTGGCCTGGCGGCCTGTTTCCGAGGTATCAACAAAATAACCTTCATTGCCGAGCATGATTTCAAGAAACTCACGCATGCTCAGCTCATCGTCAACTATTAGCAGACTGGCATTTTCAGACATAATTATAGACCACCCTGCCGCCAACAATTGTATAGACGGCACGGCCCTTTAACTGCCGGCCGTCAAACGGGGTATTTCGGCTTTTGGAAAATCCTTCGGCTGCGTGATAAGTATACCGGGCTGAAAGGTCAATAACAGTAATGTCTGCAAGCAGCCCCCGGGCCAGCCCGCATGGTTTTCCTATTATCCGGGCAGGGCTTTTGGACATGGCAGCAATAAGCTTTTCAAGGGACAGATAGCCTTTGTCAACCAGCCTCAGACTAAGGCCCAGTGATGTTTCCAGGCCGATAATACCGTTTGCCGCCAGATCAAATTCCAGCTGTTTTTCAAGAGTACCGTGGGGTGCATGGTCAGTTGCCACGGCATCAATGGTGCCGTCTGCCAGTGCCTGAATAACAGCGCTGCGATCGCTTTCAGAGCGCAGGGGCGGATTCATTTTGGCATGGGTGTCATAATCATTTACAGCCTCGTCTGTAAGGGTGAAATAATGAGGCGCGGTTTCCGCGGTTACGGCAATGCCTGCGGCCTTTGCAGCCCGTATGGCCTCCACGGACTGACGGGCACTGACATGGGCAATATGAACAGGCGTGCCTGTAAGTTGACTCAATGCAATATCGCGCATGACCATAACGCTTTCAGCAGCATTGGGTATGCCTGCCAGTCCCAGCCTTGTGCTCATTGGGCCTTCATTCATGGAACCACCAGCCAGACTCATTTCTTCGCAATGAGAAATAACACGGATGCCAACTCCCCTGGCATACTCAAGGGCTCTTCGCATAAGTTGTGCTTCAGGCACAGGCTTTCCGTCATCTGACACCGCTACAGCACCGGCCTCCTTTAATTCACCGTATTCAGCAAGCTGCTGGCCGAAAAGACCCATGCTTATAGCAGCCACGGGATAAACCCGGGCTGAATTGCAGCGTTTGGCCTCCTCAATAATATAGCTGGTAACACTTGCAGAATCATTAACCGGTGAAGTATTGGGCATACAGCACACTGCTGTAAATCCGCCCGCGGCGGCCGCCCGTGTTCCGGTTTCAATGGTTTCCTTGTATTCCTGTCCGGGCTGGCGCAAATGGACATGCATGTCCACTAACCCGGGCACCACCAGCAGATCGGTGGCATCTATGATTTCTGCATCGGCAGACAGCTCTTTTGTGGTGCTGCTTTGGGCAGGCACAATTTCTGCAATCCTGCCGTCTTCCACAAGGATATCGGCCCGGGCGTCCATTACCCCGGGATCAAGGACCCGTCCGCCTTTAATCCACATTTGCATCCCGCACCCCTCCCGCCAGCAGATAAAAAAGAGCCATACGCAGGGCCACGCCGTTTGTGACCTGGTCGAGAATCACAGAAAACGGCCCGTCGGCAATTTCCGGGGATATCTCCACGCCCCGGTTCAAAGGACCTGGATGAAGAATTAAAGCATCTTGCCTGATCCGGCTGAGGCGGGCTGCATTTAATCCGTACCGGGCTGCGTATTCCCGCTCCGTGGGAAACAAAAAGCGCCGTTGGCGCTCTTTTTGAATCCGAAGTAAAATGATCACATCAGCATCTGAAATGGCTGAGTCCATGTCCCGGGCAACCGATTCTCCCAGCTGTTCAAGGCCGGGCGGCATCATGGTGGGCGGGCCTGCCACGCAAACCCGGGCTCCCATCTTGGTAAAACCCGCAATATTGGATCTGGCAACACGGCTATGGGCAATATCGCCTATGATTGCAACATTAAGCCCTTTTAAATCCCCTTTTTTCTCCCTGACAGTCATCATGTCAAGCAAGGCCTGGGTGGGATGCGCGTGCATGCCGTCGCCGGCGTTTATCACGGAGATATCAAGATTGCGGGCAAGCAGATGCGGTGCTCCTGCCGATGAATGGCGCACCACAAGAATATCAGGCTTCATTGCCTGAATATTTCTGGCCGTGTCAATTAGGGTTTCTCCTTTAACAATGCTGCTGGAAGCCCCGGCAATGGCAACGCTGTCTGCAGAAAGCCGCTTTGCGGCAATGTCAAAGGAAATCCGGGTACGGGTGCTTGGCTCCATAAACAGCAAAACAATGGTCTGGCCCCGGAGAGTGGGCACTTTCTTGATCGGTCGCTCTGAAATCTCCTTTAACCCGAAAGCAGTTTCGAATACGAGTTCGATTTCACCGGCCGAAAGCGATTCAATGTCGAGTATATCCTTTTTTGTCCACTGCATTGGCAGGCTTCCTGATTAGTGCAGCAATTTTCCGATCCGGCCCCACCGGACACCGAAATTATCCTTGTCCCAGGACCAGTAAATAATAAAGGCCTCCCCCTTGACGGCTGCATCCTCCACAAACCCCCAGAATCGGCTGTCATAACTGTTGTCCCGGTTATCACCCAAAACAAAGTAGGCGTTTTCCGGAACAGTTACCGGCCCGAAATTATCCCGTGGATTTACTGATTCAGGCAAAATCCGGGATTCTGTGTGCTTTACTGTGTAGCCGTCCGCAGGCTGGCCATTGACATACACATTTTTATCCCTGATTTCAACCACGTCCCCGGAGATCGCCACCACCCTTTTAATAAAGTCCTTATCAGGCTCCACTGGATATTCAAAAACTATTATATCGCCGCGATCCGGCCTGCTTACGGGAATAAGCCGGGTGTTTACCACAGGCATCCGTATTCCGTAAATAAACTTGTTGACCAGTATATGATCGCCCACCTCCAGGGTCGGCTCCATTGAACCCGACGGAATTTTAAAAGCCTGAACCACAAAGGCCCGGATAAAAAGGGCAAGGATAATTGCAATGAGAATGGCTTCAAAATTTTCCCGAAACCGGCTCTTGCGACTTTCCACGGATTTTTCGCGTATCTGCTTGGATTCAGATTTTTTTTTCAATTTTTTTAAGGATACAGTCATGTCTGAAAAGATTTATAACAGGTCCGGGCA
>JAABTZ010000194.1 GCA_011389605.1 Desulfobacteraceae bacterium | reverse complement strand
GGATTTAGTGAAGTAAGGCAAAGGGGAAGCCATGTGATTATGCGCAGGGAGAATGCCGGCTGTGTCATTCCCAGACACAAAAGTCTTGCAGTCGGCACCTTAAAAAGTGCCATCAAACAGGCAGGGATTACAGATCAGGAATTTCTGGACAGCTATAAAAAGAAAGGGTAGGCCTGCTTTCCGGTTGAATATCATGCCAAGTTTTTGGCGGGCATGTAAGCCTGCCTGAAATTTATGGGCGGATATTGTTTGTAAAGGCTTCGGTCCAAATGGTCAGGTTGATGTTCCTGGTATTAATACCCATGCTACCACTAAAGATATTCTTGAGGCAATAAAAGAATCGGGATCGAGAAGGTAAGTTGAGGGCGAAACATTAGCCTGTTTGCCAATACGCCGACGCTTATCAATGCGGAAAAGCGACTGGCACTCATGGATGCCCACGACATCGCCCGCTCGGTTCTGGTTCCGCTGCCCTGGATTGAAACCGCGCCCGAGGTCCATGCTGATCCGAAAAAGTGCCTGCATGCCGCAAGAATTCTCAATGATACCCTGGCGGAAATCGCCGCCAGGCGGCCGGATCGTTTTTCAGCAGTGGCCCTTTTGCCCACAACCAATGCAGAAATACTGGCGGAGGAATTCCAGCGGGCGATTCAGGAACTGAAAATGGCCGGGGGTTTTTTTGTTGTGGGCCCGACGGTAAAACCACCTGATCACCGGGATTATGAACAAATGTATAAAATGGCGGCTGAAATGGATGTGCCCTTGTGGATGCATCCGTCACGGCCTCCGGGCTACCCGGACTACAAAGATGAAAAAATGTCCCGGTACCAGATCTGGCAGTCCCTGTCCTGGCTTCAGGACAGTTCAGCGGCCATGGTGCGCATTGTTTTTTCAGGGGTTTATGACCGCTATCCGGATCTGAAACTTATCACTCATCACCACGGGGCAATGATTCCGCTTTTTGCCGAGCGCATGCAGTACGGCTGGGATTATTTTGAGCAAAATACCGGCAGAAAGCAGCCCACAGACATTTCGGAACCGTATATCCAGCACTTCAGGAAATTTTACTGCGATACCGCCACCCAGGGGGTATCGCCCCAATTGCTGGACCTGGCATGCCGGTTTTTTGGAGCGGATCATATGCTGTTTGGATCAGACTCCCCGATGGACGCAACGGCGGGGGCGGCTTTTACCCGCGATGCCATTGCCAGCGTTTCAAAAATGCCGGCTTCAGAATCTGAAAAGAAAATGATTTTTACCGGAAACGCGCAAAAACTGCTAAAGCTTGCCTGATCAGGGGTTTTCATGGCTTCTGATACAACATTGGTATCAAGCAGTATCATTAAAACCATCCGGGTTCGGATCCTGTTTGTAAAGGCCTCGGTCCAAAAGAAATGCCAGGTCAATATCGGAGTTTTTTTTAAATTTTTCCGGGCGCAGGGCCGATCCGAAAAGATATGCAGCGACAATGGATTTCCGGGTGTCCCCGGATTCTGAAATATAGCTGAGCAGGTGATGCTTAGCCGATTCGGCCATGCTGTTATCCGGGATATTTTTTGCAATTTTGTCCATTGGGCCTCTGCTTGGTTGGATCGCGCTTAATTTTGCCTTTCAAATTAATGCAAAATACCTGTTGGGTCAATAAGAACCACGCGGTTTAACAAGGAGCAAAGAAAGATAAACACCTTTGGTCAGGAAACCCAGTCTTCAATTTGCAGGTTAGGAATTCTTTCAAATTCACGGGTATTGTTTGTTATGAGTACAGAATTGAGATGTCTGGCATGAGCGGCTATGAGGAGATCGTTAGCCCCGATGATGCGTCCCTGCTGCTCCAGAAAAGCCCGTATTTCCCCGTATGTATCTGCCGCCCTGGCCGGCCAGTCCCAAATACTGCAGATTGAACAGAAATCATCGAGCGCCTGTTGATTGCGTTCTCGCTGCTGACTTTTCCATACACCGTAGGAAAGTTCAGCCAGCACAATGCTTGAGATGCCTGTTTTGGCGGGATCAATGCTGCTGATTTTTGTGCGGATGGCAAAACGCCCCTTCATAACGGCAATGCATATATTGGTATCCAGCATGTATTGGCTCATAGGTCTTCGCGGCTCTCAAAAGGAAGATCGCTGATATCCTCGGGGAAGTCTTCAGCCAGGGTCTGCCCGGCGGCGAAGTAATCCTGCCATGTTTGCGGTTTCGGAGTCAGTATCAGGCTGGCGCCCTGCTTGCGTATTATGACCTCACTGGCTTTTACCTCGAACTCCTTTGGCAGGCGCACTGCCTGGTTTTTGCCGTTTCTGAACAACCTGGCTGTTCGAACGGCATGGACCTGGTTTTTTCCTGCCGGCTCTTTGTTCATGAACACCTCTCCTGTTATGTGTTATGATCTTGTATATGTTTTTAACATATGCCGGATCGGGATTTATGTCAAGGACAGGCATTTTGAAGCATTGCGCAGGGGATGGCGCCTTATTTCCATGTTCAAATATCAGGGTATAATGCTTTACCTGAAAATTATGGCAGACCTGCCAGCATTCGCTGTTCTGTATGCCAAAAGTCACAGGTAGAATGCCGGCTTCAGAATCTGAAAAAAAATGATTTCTTAAACTCTGTCCTTTGCCAGGCACAAAAGCACAGTACCATCTACGAATTGCCCCTAACCCCGGCATCCGAAACAGACCGGTTCAAGGCGGTTGTTGAAATGAATATGAAAGATGGATTTCCGGCAGCGGGTACAGGATGGTGGATCAAGTTTTCGTGTAACAGGATTATAGGTGAAAAAAAACTGACGGGTTTGCCTGCCGATGGAAAGGCGGCAGGCGATTTTTTTTGCCGGCGTCCGGATATGCATTATTGCTGTGGGCTCCAGGCGGACCTTGATGCTGTATTTTTTAAACAGATCATCGGTTTTGCTTCCAAGTTCTGCGGGAATCGCTTTGATCTTGGTCTGCCGGTCGCTTCTGGCGCTTTCAGAAAGCCCGGGTTTCTCCAGGCTTTTTTGCATCTCCTGTTCAAGGCTGCGGTAATACTCGTTAAGATTTGCAATATCTCGTTTAAAGCGACGGTTCATGCTTGTGCGAAAAGGTTCGAGCCGGTCAGCAGCAAGCCTGCGGGCGGTCTGCTCAACATTATCTGCCAGGGGCAAGATTGTATTCCGGGCGGCTGCTGGGGGCACGGTAAACACGCTGCGGCATCCGGCAGTATCGAGCAACTCTGTCATTTCAGGAACAAACCCACCGGTGTTGGCGTTAAATGCCATGGTTAAAAGCCCTTCCTTCTGCTCATCGCTCTGGGCCGTATACCGGCAGGCCACAAAAACGTATCCCGCTGTCACTTCGGCAACAGTTTCAACTGTGGCAACAGCTCCGTAAAAGGTTAGCTGCTCGTCTATCAAGCGATCAAACCCCCCGTTTTTGATATAGTCAAATTCCAGGCAGCATCCGGCCATGGGAATCTTTTCCAGTGCAGCCCCGATCATGCGCTCCAGGATGGGGGCACCGTAGGTGACAAGAAAATCTTTTCCGGTCTCCGAAGTGCTTGCTTCGTTTTCCGAGATCCTTATATGCTCGGGTGCGTCCAGCAGTATGCGCAGTTCTTCCGGGAGAAGTGCTTCGACAAGCGGGCCGTGCTGTTCTATGGCAGCGCCGTGGAGCTGTAGAAACCGCCCGGCAAATTCAAGGGGTTCTGTTTCTGTATCAGATTTCATAATTTTCCCCAAAAAGCTTTTCATCCAGGAATTTTGTTTTTTCATATCCTGTTTTGTACCGCTTCAGCCGGGTGCCGAGCCTGGCAAAGGCGTCTTTGCGTCCATTTTCTGAAGTCTCGCCAACCCAGATGTCATAGATCAGGTCCGCAAAATCCTGCTCACCGCGCATGCGGCCCACGATCATGTCGATTTCGCCGATGACCATCTCAAACATGTTGATCTTGCGGTCCAGGATATCCAGGATATAGTCCTCAACGGTTCCAGCTGCGCACAGATTGTAGATCATCACCTCCCTTAGCTGGCCGATGCGGTGGATCCGGCCGATGCGCTGCTCAATTCGCATGGGGTTCCACGGCAGATCATAATTGATCATTCGGCTGCAAAACTGCAGATTCCGGCCCTCGCCGCCGAGTTCCGTGGTGAGAAGCACTTTATTTTCATTTTTAAATTTCTCTATTTCACGGTCTTTTCGGGCGTTGGGCATTTGACCGTGAAACAGGCTGTGGTCAATCCTGTGCCAGGCAAAGACATCCGAGAGATGATCCAGGGTGGCGCGGTATTTGACAAACACGATGATTTTCTCATCTGCTGAACGGATCAGTTTCAATGCCATTTTGTTTTTGGCGGTATCTTCCATGGATCGGGTAAGATTCCTGATTGCCCGGATTTCGTCGAAATGAGATGCTGCCAGGTCCTGTTTGGCTGCAAGCTCAGACAGGGCCTTTTCCACTGCGGCCGGAGAGGAGCCGGCTTCGGCCAGAAGATGCTTTGATATCATTCTGCCCCGGGTGCCGTTGGATGCATTCATGTCCCGTACCAGGTCTGAGACCCGCTTGTAGAGCTCGGTTTCTGCGGCAACAGGTTCCGTGCGGATGGTTTCGGCAAATCGCGGCGGGATACGGATATTGGATACAGCGCGGGTGTTTCGGATCATGACCTGGTCGAGTAAGCCTTTTAAGCGGGTCCGGTTTCTGGGATCCGTGGGATCACCCCGGGTCATGAACTCTTCTTTGAAGACGGATGCAGTTTTCAACTGGCCTGGTTTCAGAAGGGTGATAAGGTTGTAGAGCTCCAGGAGGTTGTTTTCCACGGGCGTGGCGGTGAGCATGAGCAGAAAACGTTTTTTCAGGGAATTTAGCAATTTCCAGTTAAGGGTATTTCTGTTTTTGAAATGATGGGCCTCGTCTGCCACAACCAGATCCCAATCCCTGTTTGACACTGCGGCAAAATTTTTCCTGGATTTGGCAATATTCACCGAGGCCACGATATACGGCTGCTGCCAGAAATCGTCTCCCGAAAACCTGGCTCCCCGATCATCTGTTGACGCAAACTCCAGGCCGAATTTGTTTCTAAGTTCTTCCTGCCACTGGCTGACAAGCGGGGTAGGGGTCAGAACCAAGGCATTGCGGATCATCCGGCGCATCCGGTATTCCTTCAGGACCATGCAGGCCTCGATGGTTTTGCCCATTCCGACTTCGTCTGCCAGCAGCGCCCGGCCCCGAAAAGTTTTCAAAACCTTTCTGGCGGTTTCCTCCTGGTAGGAAAAAGAGGAAATTCCCTGGAGGGTATTTAAACACAACAGATGATCAAAGGTTTCCCGGAACCGGAGCCGCACGGCTTCCATGACAAGAGAGTAGTGATCCATGGAAGCCGGAATGATTTGGGAAAAGGCTTCTTTCATGGCGTTTTGTCCGGTTTCAAGGATGACAGGGATTTCAGGAACGGAATTTTTTTCAGACCCTGCCTGCGGGACTACCGGGGTGTTTTGTACCAATTGACCGGACACGGATTTGCGGGGTTCTGCCTTTTTACCAGGATCGGCACCCCGGCTGTTTCCGCCGGGCTTGCCGGAAAAATTGTCCGGGCCGGATTTTGTCTTGGCAGGCCTGGATTCAATAGTCCAATCGACATTGCTTTGTTTAAAATCCAGCATTGCGCTGCTGTAGTCAAGAAGGTACTTTAAATCTTCTAGAAACTGTTTGGGTTTTTTGATTTTAAGGGTTTTCCGCCTGGCATGGGTTTCTGCGGCAATTGTTTTTGCCTTCTGAAATTCACCCATGGTGGTCAGGTATCTGCACAACAGCAAAAGCCCCTCATTGTCATGGGGGGTATTTTCCAGAAATCCCTTCTCGTAGAGCAGAAGAAGCCCGTCTTTAACCATCTCCGGTTTTTCCGTAATACTTCCCAGCCGGACCAGTGTCATAAGGGCATCTTTGTTGTCCGAGTCGCCTTTGATCGCTTTTTTTAAAAAGACTTCCGCCTTTTGGTAGTTTTCCCGCTCCATGTAATACAAGGCGTCATCAAAATAAAATTCCGCCTTTTCCCTGCGCGCCTGTTGCATGGATTGCCGGCAAAAATCCTTTTGCCTTTCTTTTCTGCGTTTTTCCCTGTTTTTTTTCAAAAGAGGTTCTGCTTGTAAATGCTGGTTGATCTTTCAAAGAATGCAGCGTACTTAGCCGTACGTTAAATTCTTCAGAAATTGCGCGTAACGCAGAGATCAAACTTATTACGGTGCCATCAAATCTTTGAAGGGTTTAAGAGTAGTGCAAAATAAAAGTTAAGTCAATAAGTCAGAGTGTATGCCGGCAGATCATGAAAAATCCGGTCTGCAGACAATGTTGATATTTTGGGGTGCGTCTGCTAATG
>JAABTZ010000193.1 GCA_011389605.1 Desulfobacteraceae bacterium | reverse complement strand
AAAAATGACCGCACCATCTTTACACGCAACCCGGTTTGACGATCTGGTATTGGATTTCAGCGGCAAGTTTGAACTGGCATCAATGACCGCTGATGCCGGAAAAGAGCATCTGCTGAGCATCGATACTGCTTCCGGCATGCCCCAGAGTTTTTATTTCTCTTTTGTGCCGGCCGATGATCAAATACTGGTGTTTGGCCGGTTGGATACGGATGAAATTGAAATCATGCGCCGGGAAGTGTTGAGCCTGAATCAGGAATTAAATAACCTCACCCGCAAGCTTCATCAAAAAAATGCCCAGCTCGAAAGATTGAACCGGGAGAAAAATCAGTTTCTGGGCATGGCGGCCCATGATTTGCGAAAACCCATCGGACTGGTGATGTCCTATTCCGAATTTCTGATGGATGAAGCAGAAACCCTGGATGCGGAACAAATACAATTTCTCCGGACAATCAACGCATCCAGTACGTTCATGAAACGGCTGGTGGATGATTTTCTGGACGTCAGTGCCATTGAAGCCGGAAAATTTGATCTGGACCTGCAAAAAGCCAGTATCCGGGCTGTGCTGGAGCAAAGCCTTGAACTCAATAATCTTCAGGCGATTAAAAAAGGCGTTGATCTGGACGTTCAATGCGATGAGGCGGGCCCCCGGATTTTCATGGATGCGCCCAAAATCGAACAGGCCATTACCAATCTCGTTTCCAATGCCATTGAGCACACGCCCCCGGCAACACGGGTGACCATCACGCTTTCACATGATTCGCAATGGATCTTCTTTTCTGTTACGGATTCCGGCGCGGGAATCCCGTCCGAGGAAAGGGAAAAAATATTCAAGCCCTTTGAAAAAACCAGTGTCAAAAAAAGTGGGGGCGAAAAAAGCACGGGGCTGGGCATGCTCATTACCCGAAAAATCATCGAAGCCCACAAAGGGCGGATCTGGGTGGAAAGTCCGCCGGGGAAGGGTGCGAAATTCGGTTTTGAAATACCATTGAAAAACGGCAGCATTGAAAAATGCGATACAGCCAAAAACAGCTAAAATCATCATGGACCGAAACAATGATCAAGGCCAAAAAAGAAAAGGGTTATAGATGAATCCAAAAATTACAACTCCCGGCAAAATTGTTCAAAACATAAAAAATCAGGACATTAAAATCCTGGTGGTGGATGATGACCCGGATATCCTGTTCGCCACCTCCCGGGTGATTAAAAAAGCGGGATATCAAACGTTTACCGCGGATTCCGGCAAGGAAGCCATGGAAGCTGTGAAAACGATCGTCCCGGATCTTATCTTAATGGATGTGGTTATGCCGGACGCCGAAGGGCCGGATTTGTGCCGCCGGATAAAAAATGATCCGAATTTCAAAGGAATTTACGTGCTTCTCACGTCAGGGACCCGGGTGGAATCGGAACAGCAGGCAGACGGTCTGGATTCCGGAGCGGACGGTTATATTGCAAGGCCTCTGTCCAACCGGGAGCTTCTGTCACGGGTGGATTCAATGGTGCGGATATTGCGTGCGGAACGGGAGCGCGACCTGCTCATCATTGAGCTGAAAAAAGCAATATCAGAAATCAAACAACTTAGCGGACTTCTTCCGATCTGCTCCCACTGTAAAAAAATCAGAGATGATAAAGGCTACTGGAGCCAGATTGAATCTTATATCCGGGATCATTCGGATGCAGAATTCAGTCACGGTATCTGCCCGGACTGTGCCAAAGAACATTACCCGGAATTTGATCTCTATGATGACAAAGGCCCGGATAAAATATAAATCCGCTTAAGCGCGCGATCTCATCGCGGCGTTCTTTTATCCGGAACGCCCGTTCAAATGGTGGCATTGCCAAAGCGCTATAGATCCGTCACCCGGTTTTTCAGCTCCCTTGTTTTTTCTGCCACTTCGGTTTCGAGATGCTCTTTCAGTTTACGAAGTTCGTCCTCTGACTGCTTGCGGTCAGTGATGTCCACAGCCATCGTGATAAAGTATTGCGGCAAGGCGGTGTGAGCTGTCTCTTTTGATTTTATGCCAGTTGATATGTTGTTGGCCTGAAAATGCAACATAACTTGCCACGGCATTCTCAAGTGCAACCTCCTGCCATATCTGCACCTTGCTTGCCACGGAATGGAATATTCCTGGGCCCTCCCTAAAATCCACCTTGAATCCGCCATTCTTCAGTTCCGCCAAATCCGGGAGTCCAATCCCATGTTGCCATCAACCGATATCCACTGATATGTTGGGGATCAAAAAAGAAACTGTGGCATAGCCAAATGAACGTGAAATCGGGACCAAAAGTCACGGGTTTTTCGATGTTCAGCTTTTTTGAAACCCGAGTAAGACAAACCGGATTATCGCAAGTAAAAAGTCTGATCTCAGACTTTCGAATACCGTAGCCTTGCGAAATATCCAGATCAAAATATATTAACATTTATGGAGCCTTATTTTCAGACCTTAACCCTGCCGGTAACTGCAGGGATATTTTTTACAGCAGCAGTTTTCATTGTACTCGGGGGCTGGCGCTTGTCCAACATAGCGGACCGTCTTGCGGACCGCACAGGTATAGGAGAAGCGATTACAGGCGCCCTTTTTTTAGGGGCCGTGACATCCCTGGCCGGTATCGTTACCTCGGTGACCGCTGCCTGGCACGGCTCTGCAGAGTTGGCGGTCAGCAACGCTATCGGCGGAATCGCGGTCCAAACCCTGTTTCTTGTCATTGCGGATCTGGTCTATCAACAAGCGAATCTGGAACATGCGGCAGCTTCTTTAAGTAATCTGATGCAGGGGGTTTTGTTGGTTGTCCTTTTATCCATCACCCTTGTAGCAACGGCCACTCCGGATTTTAGCCTGTGGTCAATCAGCCCGGCGACGCCTTTGATTTTTTTAATTTATATCTACGGCTTACGGATGATTTCAAAGTCACGCAGCAGTCCCATGTGGTTTCCCCGATTGACCGCCGAGACCCGGCAGGACAAAGCCGCGGCGGGCGCACAGCAGGAAAATCTGTCCCGTCTTTTGCTGGGACTTGCCATAATTGCTGCGATTGTTGGCACCTCCGGCTGGCTGGTGGCCCAGACGGGCATGGCGATTTCCTGGCAAACGGGACTGTCGGAATCCGCCGTTGGGGCCATCCTTACTGCCGTGGTGACTTCCCTGCCGGAGCTTGTGACAACGCTTGCCGCAGTGAGGCTGGGAGCGTATACACTGGCCATAGGCGGAATTATCGGTGGCAATGCTTTTGATACTATGTTTGCAGCAGCAGCCGATATCGCTTACCGCAATGGATCAATCTATCATGCGATCTCAAACCAGCAGATATTCTTTATTACCCTTACAATCCTCATGACTTCTATTCTGCTGCTTGGCATGCTGCGGCGGGAAAAACGGGGAATCGCGAATATCGGATTTGAGGGCTTTCTGATAATGGTGCTTTATGGGGGGGCCGTGATATACCTTCTGTTATCCGGAAATGGGGGATAGATGAAGATTGACACAACCAGCGGATAAAGGTAATGTTTAAAAAAATTTCACTAGTTGCTTGTCTCTAACCGGCCGCCGGGTAACTCTGCATGGAATCCTGAATAAGGAAACCATGCTGCCTCAGTCCCTGTAGGAGCTGAATTTGGCTATCATGAATGACTGGCAATTCGAAGATTCCCGCCTAAAAACCATCGTTTATATCCTGGGTATTCTGGGCATAGTCATTCTTGGATTCCATGCCTTTGGCTTACTGCAAAAACCTTTTGCCATATTGTTCGATCTCTTTTCTCCCTTTATCCTGGCCCTAATTCTGGCTTATATTATTTCGCCGCTGGTTGATTTTATTCAACTAAAACTGCGACTTGGCCGTATGGCTGGCACACTCTTGGTTTTTTTCCTAGTCCTTTTGATTTTTTTCGTGGTTATTGCCGTGATGCTGCCTGTTATTATAAGCCAACTTGTCGAATTGATAAAAATACTTCAAACAACCCTGCCTAAGCTTATGGCCGCGATTGCCCAAAGCGATTATGTGGATATCGATCCCAACCTGGTCAGGACAATTGAAACCAAGCTCAGCAATATCCATATTGACTACGAAAAAATTGTCGAAAGTCTTCCTGTGCTTAAAAAAGCAACCAGCGAGGGCCTGTCTGCGGTGGGACAAATTTCCATGGGTCTTTTTCAGGCCGTTGGTGCAGTAATCGGATTCGGCGCATTTCTGGCTTTTGTGGCCATCTTCAATTTTTATCTGCTTCTGGACAAAGACCGGGTCCAACCGTTTGTTATTAAATCCATCCCGCCCAAATACAGGGAGCAGGCAGCGGATGTGTTAAAAAAAATGGATACAGCACTGGGGGGCTTTTTACGAGGCCAGCTTACGGTCGCTCTCATGGTGGGCCTGATGTTTGCCGTAGGCTTGTTTTTAATCGGGTTTTTGGGCTTTACGGCACTTACCAAATTCTCCCTGCTGATCGGGACGGCAGCCGGAATCTGCGGCATTATCCCATATTTTGGACCGATTATGGGAGTGACGCCGGCACTTGTTATTGTTCTTTTCAGTGCTGCACCCTGGGAGACCAAAATTATGGGGTTTCTGCTCGTGGCCGGCATTTTTATTGTTATCCAGGCTGTCGAGGGGATGGTATTACAGCCCAAAATACTGGGAAAGGGGGCTACGCTCCATCCGATTGCGATCATGCTGGCCCTGATATTGGGCTCGCCTTTAGGTATTACCGGAATGATCGCAGCCGTGCCGGCTGCCTGCATTATGCGGGTATTGCTGGTCGAATTTTACTTTCAACCGCTTCAGCAAAGCAGTAGCGAATGAAAATGGAGGATTGGCGGAGAACCGGATTTTTGATTTTTACTGGTCTGATTAAATACACCCATTCAAAATTGGGGATGACGTGCTGACTCGTTCAAAAAAAGTTAAAGCGAATAATCCCGAAATCGGTTCCGGGTGGATGGATAAGAAAATGCAACATGCTTGCCACCGAATGTAGCATTCTTGGGCCTCCTGAAAAATGCACCTTATTTCTGGCATTGCTCGGCGGGCAAGGAGCGCAGCTATTGTCTGGGCATAGCCGTAGTGCGTCCATATCCAGCACGCAAATAATTCACCTTGCCACAATGTAGACCGACGTTGATAAGAAATTGATGCCGCCGCCACCCTATAGCCAGGCATCCTCTTGTATTAATACGTTATCAGTGACTATTCTTTTTCAATCCTTCTGTCCTTTTCAGGCCTCCTTCCCGGGCGCAACGGAGGCAGGCCAAGGCTGCGAGAATGGCTCATCCCGTTACCCGTCGGTGCAGTGGCGACCTGCGGGGGCGGAGCAATTGTTTGTTTGCTGGACTTTGGTGCGCCGCACCGCAGCCTTGGTAAAAACTTCCCCCCTCCCGCAGGCTTCTCATCGCTCAAAAAAAGAGACAACTACTTCTTCCTTCAGGCGCAGAGGCAAAGTCTTTGCACTCTAAAGGGGTCGACGGGCTTTACAAAATTTTTCATGGGAATGCGTTAAAAAATTTATCCCTTGCCTAAATTGTTAATTTAGATTATTAATCTAAAAAAAATAAGCGAGGGTTCATGACAGGTAAAAGAAAACCGAACAAGACGACGCCGAAACGCAAACTGGAGATCATCCGGGCCGCTTTGGAGGTATTCAATAAAAAAGGCTTTACGGACACCACCATGCAGGAAGTCCGGAGCCGGTCCGGTGCATCTTACGGCAGTGTGTATCATCATTTTAAGAGCAAGGAATTACTGGCCGCTGCTGTGTATATGGAGGGTTTAAAAGACTACCAGGAGGGGATGATCGCCATGCTGGAGCAAGATCCTGGCGCCCGGGAAGGGGTGTATGGGATTGTTGGCTATCATCTGGAATGGGTGGCGTCCAATCCGGCCTGGGCCAAGTTTCTAATCAACATGCGCCACGCCGACTTTATGCGGGACACCGAGACGCTTATCGAGTTGAGTAACCAGAAATTTATCCCCGTGCTGGGAGGGTTTTTAACCCGTCAAATGGAGGCTGGTAATCTGCAATGCCTGCCCAGGGATGTTTGTCTTTCCCTTATTTTAGGGCCTTGTCAGGAATTCACTCGCCTTTGGGTGCAGGGAATAGCGTTTACGGACATCGGGCAGACCAAGGAGCTTGTTGGGCGTGCCGTTTGGCAATCCGTAAGGGTATATCCGTGAAGGAGGGCATTATGAACATTTTGGAAAGCATCGATAAAAAGGATTTGCGGGAATTCTTGTGCATGGGCTGGATGACTCATGACGGTATGTGGTTTTACAATGTATTTCAAAAATATGGCGCCAAAGCAGCCAGTGACCTGAATCGGGCGGCCATCCATTCTATGAGCGCGTTTGAAATTGCCCGTTTGAAAAAGGCTATG
>JAABTZ010000192.1 GCA_011389605.1 Desulfobacteraceae bacterium | reverse complement strand
GACGGCTTTGTAAAAAGTTCAAGATCAAGGCTTGCGCGATTTTGAAGAATGCAGCGTACTTAGCCGTACGTGAAATTATGAGGAATCGCGCGTAACGCAGATATTGGACTTTTTACGAAGCCGTCCAATATGGCGTCTTCGTAAGTGCCGGAAGGGTTTGTGGTTGCAGTGCTGCATCTGTTCCCGGTCCTGGTGTTGCATTTTTGCAGTTTATCCGGTCAGGCGGTTTCGCCCGTCATGTTCCGGAAATTCAATTCCAAGAGCCTTCATCTTCCGAAACAGTGTTGTTTTGTGAATTCCAAGGCTGCGGGCGGTTTCCAGGCGGCTGTAGTGGTTTTTATGCATGGCATCCCGGATAAGCTGGGCCTCAAAGGCGTTGACCGCTTCATGGAAATTCCGGCCCCCTGTCCGGCCTGATGAAAACTGCGCAGGGCCGTTGGGCAAGTGATGCGGCTCGATCCATCCGTTTTCACACAGAACAAACGCATGTTCGATAAGGTTTTCCAGTTCCCTGATATTTCCCGGATAATCGTGAGTCATCAGCAGGGCAATGGCTTCAGCTGTGATTCCTTCCACGGACTTTGCCTGTATGCGGTTGAATTTTTGTATGAAATGTTCCACCAGCAGCGGGATATCCTCTTTGCGTTTGCGCAAAGGCGGGATGTCTATTTTCATTACATTTATCCGGTAAAACAAATCCTGTCTGAATTGCCCGGATTCAAGCATTTTTCCCAGATCCCTGTGGGTTGCGGCCAGAACCCGGACATCTACATCCATCGGTGATGTCCCTCCAAGGGGTTCAATTTTTCTCTCCTGCAGTACACGGAGCAGGCGCACCTGCATTGCCTGACTGACATCGCCGATTTCATCCAGAAAAATAGTTCCGCCCCGGGCCTGGGCAAAACGGCCGGGTTTGTCCTTGTTTGCACCGGTAAATGCACCTGCCTTGTATCCAAACAGTTCAGATTCAAGAAGGGTGTCGGGCAGTGCCCCGCAGTTGATTGCGATAAATGGATTTTCCGCCCTGGCGCTAAGTTCATGTATGGCACGGGCCAGCAGTTCTTTGCCGGTGCCTGTCTCCCCGCACAGCAGTACGGTGCTGGTGGAAGCGGCCACCTGGGATACAAGCCTGAAAATTTCCTGCATGGCCGGGCTTCTGCTCACAAGATCGCCTAGTTGGTATTTGCCGGTCAATTGCTTGCGCAGGGCCTCGACAATGCTCAGATCCCGGAATGTTTCGGCTCCTCCGATTATTCTTCCGGCCGGGTCCCTTAGCAGGGCAGTGGAAACACTTATGGGAATGCGCCGGCCTTCTGAGTCAACGATAAAGCCTGTGCGGTTGACCACGGATCTGCCGGTTTCAAGGGTTCGCTTCATGGCGCAGTCCACTTCGCACATACTGGCTCTGAATACCTCGTAACAGGGCCGGCCTATGGCCTCCTGCCTGGAAATGCCGGTGATGTTTTCGGCCGCCTTGTTAAACTCCGAGATTTGCCATTTATCATCAATGGTAAAAACCCCATCTGATATGCTGTCGAGAATCGCGGCAGCAGCTTCCGGGGAAATATGTTGTTTTGTTGCCGTATTCATATCAATTGTATTATTGGCAGAAAGCATTGCATCAAAGGCAGTCATTGCCTGTTACCGGTATTTTAAAAGTTGATGGGGTAAACAGCCGCTTGGTATTTTTGCCGCCCCGCGTTTTTTTTGAGCCTTGATTCTTCGAAATTGCGAAGGCATAGATCTTGAATTTTTTATAGCGTTATCTAAAGTCAGACTTTTTAAAAAAGCATTATTGGTAAAGTATTAAATGAGAATATGCTCATAATTTAAAAAAATGCAACCCTTAATTCGCAAAAAAAAATAATGGATCTCAGCCGGTGTCATAAATTCAGGGGGGGGGGAGGATACTTCCAGGGAAATCCCTTTTTTGTGCTCTAATGAAATTGCATCTTGTTGCCCTGACGGCGGCGTGGAAAAGCGGGTTTCCGGGCGAAAATTAAGCCTCCAGAAGGCTTCTGGAGCGAGGAAACTCCTTTTCCACGCCGCCGGTCAGCCAGGGCGTTTATGGATTTGCTTTCTTCAAAAATACCGCGCCGGGGGGATAACAAGCTTTTTACAGGCTCCTCAAAGTTATGACGGCTCTTTTGCAAAAGCAACGATGATGTCACCGGACTCAACTGTCTGCAGCTTTTTCACCCGTACTTCATCCACTATTCCGTCTCTCGGGGATGCCACCCCGCTTTCCATTTTCATTGATTCAAGAATGGCTACTTCCTGGCCCTTATATACCCTGTCCCCCGGCTTGACCATGATATCCACCACTTGTCCGGGCATGGGACAGCGAATGACATCATCGGAGACCCGCACGGCCGGGCTGGGCATGTGAACAGCAAGATCCCATTCCCGGGGGGTATAAATTTCAAAAACCCTGTTTACCCCGCAATATGAGCCGGAAATGAAATTGCCGGCAAAGCGTATTATAAACCGGTGGGTCTGCCCGTTGATGGTCAGCTTCAGCCGCCTGCGGTAAAATTCAAAAGGTGGGTGGGTTACGTCGTAATCTATGCCGTTTATGGAAATTGTCCAGTTGCGCTGGGCGGAGTTGCCCCTGAAAATTACCCGGAAAGCATCGTTTTCACTTTTGACCCTGTATTCATACAGGTCTTTTTGCGGTATACTGCTGCCGATTGCCGATATCATTGGTTTTAAGGATTCACGGACCAGGGCATTTCTGCAGTGATAGATCAGGGTCACGGCCATGGCAAGCCGTTTTATATGCTCTTTTGGAGGCGGCTCTTTGGCCTCCGCGCCGTTAAAATTCTCAGGAATAAAGTCGGTGGTAAGCTGCCCCCGGGAAAATGCCTCCAAATTGAGAATGCGGTTTACAAAATCGATGTTGGTGATCACCCCTTCAATATGGTATCCGTTCAACGAGCTGATCAGACGCCTTCGGGCCTGGTCCCGGTTTTTGCCCCAGCAGATGATTTTTGCCAGCAATGAGTCGTAAAACACGCTTATAAGACTGCCTGCATGTATCCCGCCGTCCACGCGCACATGCCTGCCGCTTGGTTCGGCATACCGGGTCACCAGTCCGGTGGCGGGGAAAAAGCCTCTTTCAGGATCTTCGGCACAGATTCGGGCCTCAATGGCCCATCCATGGATTTCAATTGCTTCCTGTTTTAAGTCAAGGCCCTGGCCCGATGCAATGCGCAGCTGCATTTCCACAAGGTCAAGACCGGTTACCATCTCGGTTACCGGGTGTTCCACCTGCAGGCGGGTGTTCATCTCCAGGAAGAAAAAGTTTCCTGCCTCATCCATGATAAATTCCACGGTGCCCGCATTGGTGTAGCCTGCCTGCAGGGCCAGCCGGCATGCCACTTTGCCCATTTCTTCCCTCATGGGCTGATCTACTCCCGGAGATGGTGCCTCCTCGATTATTTTCTGGTATCGGCGCTGAATGGAGCACTCGCGCTCGCCAAGATATACGGCATTGCCGAACCGATCGGCTATCACCTGGATTTCAATGTGCCGGGGCCGGGTGATATAACGTTCAATAAAGATTCTGTCATCGCCGAAGGCTTTTTTCGCCTCTGCCCGGCTGCCATTCCATGCCTGCTGGAGTTCCTCCGGGCTGTTTACAATGCGCATGCCTTTTCCGCCCCCTCCACCGGCTGGCTTAAGGATAAGGGGGTAGCCGGTTTGGGTGGCAGCCTTGCTGGCTGCGTTAAAATCAGCCAGGGGTTCGGTACCTCCGGGGATGACCGGGACACCGGCTTTTTCAGCAATATGCCGGGCCGAGACTTTGTCTCCCAGCATCTCGATTGCCGAAGCCGGGGGGCCCACAAATCCCATTCCTGCCTGCTCCACTTTATTTACAAACAGCGGGTTTTCAGACAGAAATCCGTATCCGGGATGAATGGCATCACACTGTTTTTCAATGGCAATCCCAAGGATTTTTTCCATGTCCAGGTAGGATTCCGCGGCGGTGCTGCCTCCTAAAAACACGGCCTGGTCAGCTTCCAGAACATGCAGGCTGCGCATATCCGGTTCTGAATAAATTGCAACTGTTGCAATACCAAGTTTTTTGCAGGTTCTTAAAATTCGAACGGCTATCTCGCCGCGATTGGCAATAAGGATTTTTTTAAACATCTGCGGCCTCATAAAGGAATGTTTCCATGTTTTCGATCAGGTCTTTCCACTTTTTTGCCTTCCAGAAACTGCAGGGTGCGGATCAGCTGGTGGCGGGTATCGCGCGGAAAGATGACATCATCGATATAACCGCGCCGTGCGGCCAGAAACGGGTTGGCAAATCTTTGGCGGTAATCGGCCATCTTTTCGCTTAACACGGCCTGGGGATCATCGGCGGACTGTATCTCTTTGCGGTAGATCACCTCAGCAGCACCTTTGGGGCCCATCACGGCTATTTCTGCGGAAGGCCAGGCATAGTTGACATCACAGTGGATGTGCTTGGAGTTCATTACCAGGTAGGCTCCGCCGTAGGACTTGCGAACAATGACGGAAATGCGGGGAACCGTGGCCTCGATAAAGGCATAAAGCAGCTTGGCTCCGTGCCGTATGATGCCGCCGTGCTCCTGCTCCGGTCCGGGCATGAACCCTGGCACGTCCACGAGGCTGATAAGGGGGATGTTAAAAGCATCGCAGAAACGCACAAAACGCGCTGCCTTGGTGGATGCATCACTGTCGAGAACGCCTGCAAGTACGGCCGGCTGATTGGCAACCAGGCCTACAACCTGGCCCCCAAGCCGGCCAAAGCCGCAGATAATGTTTTTGGCAAAATCGGAGTGGACTTCCATGAACTCGGCACCATCCAGGATGCTGTAGATCAATACATTCATGTCATAGGTCTGCCCGGGATTGGGGGGCACCAGGTAATCCAGGGCCGGATCCATGCGCTCCGGCGGATCGCTGAAATCCACCATAGGCGCTTTTTGCTTGTTGTTGGAGGGCAGGTAGTTCATCAGCCGGCGAACCTCCCGCAGGCACAAAATGTCATTGGGCTGGGTGAAATGCGCCACACCGCTTTTGGCACCGTGTACTCCGGCCCCGCCCAGGTCCTCGGATGAAATATCCTGATGTATTACGGTTTTGACTACATTTGGCCCGGTAACAAACATGTAGGAGGAATTCTGCACCATAAATACGAAATCGGTCATCGACGGGCTGTAAACAGCACCGCCGGCACACGGCCCCATAATGCATGAGATCTGGGGAACAATCCCGCTTGCCTTGACATTTCTGTAAAATATTTCGCCGTATGCGGCCAGGGCGTCGACGCCTTCCTGGATACGGGCTCCGCCTGAATCGTTTAGCCCTACAATGGGGCAGCCTACCCGGGCGGAAAGATCCATGACCTTGCAGATTTTCTGTGAGTGGGCCTCTCCCAGGGACCCGCCTATTACGGTAAAATCCTGGCTGAAGGCAAAAACTTCTCTGCCTTCCACGGTGCCGTGGCCGGCCACCACCCCGTCTCCGGGATAGGTTCGTTCGTCTCCTATGGCGCTTCCCCGGCCGGTTTTAAGCATGTCAAACTCTTCAAAGGAGCCCTCGTCGAGCAAAAGATCCAGGCGTTCCCGGGCTGTGAGCTTTCCCTTGAGGTGCTGGACTTCAATGCGCTTTTCCCCGCCGCACTGCAGGGCCTCGGTTCGCAGTTTTTCAAGGGTGGTGATGTTTTCCTGGAGAGCGATATCCATGGCATTCTCCTCGCAAGTATGTAACTTCCTTGTTTTTATGTATATTAATTATCATAGCCGAAATATTCTATCAAAAAAAAACATCAGACGCCACGATTAATAAATGCCTGTAGCGATTAATCCATTCTTGAACAATGCCGTAAAAGCATGTATAAGCCGTAAACAATAAGTTTTTTTAAAAACCAACATTGATGGAACCTTAAAAAGTCCAATATCTGCGTTACGCGCGATTTCTGAAGAATTTCACGTACGGCTAAGAACGCTGCATTCTTCAAAATCGCGCAAGCCTTGATCTTGAACTTTTTACAGCGCCGTCTAAAAACCGACCCTTTACGAGTTCATCAACCTTTTATGAGCAGAAAAGAGCCCCGCTTTAAAGTACCTGACAGGGACGCAGTTTTTTACTTTGCAATTGCACGGGCATTTTATCTTATCGGTTTGATCCCGTCAAAGGCTGCCATTGCACTGGCCAGTATTCTCGGCCGGATTTGGTTTGCCTTTGACCGGCGACACCGGCAGGTGGCGCTTTTTAACCTGACAAGGGCTTTTGGAAGCAGGATGGCGCCCGGGCAAATCCGGACCATGGCCAGGCATGTTTTTTCTAATCTGGTCATGCTGATTTTTGAAATCGGCTGGTCCCTTCATATGAAGGATGCAGATCTCCGAAAGCATTTCCGTTTTCACGGGATGGGGCATTTGCAAACAGCCCTCCAGCAAAAAAAGG
>JAABTZ010000191.1 GCA_011389605.1 Desulfobacteraceae bacterium | reverse complement strand
AAGCCGATACGGTCCATCGGTACCAAATTGTCAGTTACGGTGCAAAGGGGGAGGGTGCTGAGCCTTCCAATACAGTTGTTATAAGATCCGATGCGAAATCCGGCTCGTGAAAAAGGTATTGGACCTCAGGCATACTGCCTACATTTCAGTTGGGGCAAACCTTGGCGACCGGCTGGCCGCCTGCCGTCAGGGAGCCGGCCTTCTGGGCAGGTGCCCGGATATACGAATAACTGCCCATTCCCCTTATTTCGAAAGCGCACCCAGGGATTATGAAAGCCAGCCGCGGTTTGTCAATGCTGTATTTTCTGTTGAGACCACACTGGATCCTTTCTCTTTGCTTGCCAGGCTAAAGCATCAGGAGTTTTTGGCAGGACGTACTGACAAAGCAGTTCGGTTCGGCCCCCGGGTGCTGGATCTTGACTTGATTTTGTATGAAGATCTGGTTATCGATACAAAGGATCTGGTGGTGCCTCATCCCCGGATGCATGAAAGAGCTTTTGTTCTCAGGCCCCTGTGTGACATTGCACCCGGGGTTATACACCCGGTAATCGGTCAATCGGTTCTGGAGTTGCTGGATAACCCCGAGGTTGCCGCCCAGGACTGCATGAGGATAAAACATGAAGTTTTTCATGAATTGTTGTAGATTAAATATCTGTAAATAATTATAATTTAAAATTCTGAAGGAGTTTTGTAATGAAGTTTTTTATTGATACGGCCAATGTGGATGAAATCAGGGAAGCCAATGAAATGGGGATGGTCGATGGCGTGACCACCAATCCCAGCCTGATTGCAAAAGAAGGGCGTGATTTCAAACAGATCATTAAAGAGATCTGCGAAATTGTAGATGGTCCCATCAGCGCCGAGGCCGTCAGTTTGGATGCTGAAGGCATGATTGCCGAAGCCAGGGATCTGGCAGGGATTCACAAGAATATCGTGGTCAAAATCCCAATGACCACAGAAGGAATGAAAGCGGTGCGGACCCTGGCAGGCGAGGGTATAAATACCAATGTGACCCTGGTTTTTTCACCCCTGCAGGCATTGATGGCCGCCAAGGCGGGTGCAAGCTACGTGAGCCCTTTTGTTGGCAGGCTCGATGATCTGTCCCAGGAAGGCATGGATCTTGTGGAACAGATCGTGACCATATATGACAATTACGGGTATCAAACAGAGGTGATTGTTGCCAGCATACGCAATCCCCTTCATGTGCTGGAATCTGCCCTGATTGGCGCCGATATATCAACCATTCCCTTTTCAGTGCTCAAAAAGCTTGCCGCCCATCCCCTTACAGACAAGGGCATTCAGGCATTTCTTGATGACTGGGAAAAGGCCGGGAATTAGAATTGATGTAAAAAGCCGGGCAGCTGGTCTTGGCCGGCTGCCCGGCATACAAGGGGATGATCATGAATGAAAAATTGAGTTTTTTTTCAACCAGGACCCTGGGCCACCCAAACAGCCTGACTCTGTTCCGGGTTGCGGCAGTGCCGCTTTTGATTCTGCTGATGCTGTTTGATAACCGTGTTTGCGGGATCATTGCTGCCCTTGTATTTTCGGCAGCCGCCATAACCGACTATTTTGATGGATATGTGGCCCGGCGCTACGGCCTGGTTTCCAATCTTGGCAAGGTGCTCGATCCAGTGGCTGACAAGCTGCTTATTTCATCGGCCTTTATCATGCTGGTATCCCTTGGCCGGGTTCCGGCCTGGGCCGTATGTATAATTCTCGGAAGGGAACTTGCAGTTACGGGCCTGAGAAGCGTTATTGCCGGCTACGGTCAGGATGTTTCAGCTTCCATGCTGGGCAAATACAAGACGGGTTTCCAGATTGCGTCAGTAATTCCACTGTTGATACATTTTAACTATTTCGGCCTCAACTTTCAGGCTGTTGGCATGGCTTTGTTCTGGATTGCCGTTGTAATTACAGTCTGGTCGGGTGTGGATTATTTCATTCGATTCCGGAAGTATATATTTGAAGGCTCAGATGAAGGCAGTGCATGAAAAAACCCGATTCAGAAATGAATGCAAATTTCTGTTGACAAGAAAAGCAAAAGCCCCTATTAGTAAGGTCACATTTCAGATGAGCGGGAATAACTCAGTGGTAGAGTGCAACCTTGCCAAGGTTGAAGTCGCGAGTTCGAATCTCGTTTCCCGCTCCATTTTTATTTCTGGGGCGGCATAGCCAAGTGGTAAGGCAGAGGCCTGCAAAGCCTTTATTCCCCGGTTCGAATCCGGGTGCCGCCTCCAGTTTTTTCCCCATTTTCTTCACGATCCCTGATTTTTACAAAGCCGTCTAAGATCAGACTTTTACGAGCCCGGCAATCCTTGCCGTTTTACCAGCCCGGGGCCTGTTCTGGGGTTTTCTTCCGCCAGAATGGATTGATGAGGTCTTCGAAAATGTTTAAGGCGGCGGCCGAACCCTGGCCGGTTGCTATTACAATCTGGTTGTATCCGCCGGTGACATCGCCTGCCGCGTAGATGCCTTTGATGTTTGTCCGGTAATTGTCCTGGGCAATATATCCCCGGGGCGTCAGCTCAACCCCCAGTTTTTCGGCCAGATCCACGGCCGGCTCGTATCCGATGGCTATAAATACCCCGTCAACCTTTTCTTCCCATTTATTGCCGGTCTTAGTGTTGAGCAGAATCGCCTTTTCCACCCTTTTTTCACCCAGAATCTCCTTGAGTTCCGTGTTGTACAAAACGGGTATTTCCGTGTCGGCAATCTGCCGGGCCAGATAATCCTGGGCATCAATACGGTCGGTCCAGTGCACCAGGGTTACATCCACGCCAAGATTGCGCAGATGCAGGGCATCGGTTGCCGCACTGTCGCCTCCGCCCACTATGATTACTTTCCTATCCTTGAAAATAGGTCCGTCACAGGTGGAGCAGTAGCTCACGCCCCGGCCCGAAAGGCGGTTCTCACCAGCAATGTTTAGTTTACGGTTTTTAGCTCCGGTTGCCAGCAGAATGGATCGGGCAAAAAAGCTGCGGCGATTGGTTTTCAGGGTGAAAGGGTGGGGGCGGGTTTCGTCTTTTTCCACCTCCAGGACTTCTTCTCCCTGAAAAATGGGGACATATTCCAGGGCATGGGAGACCATCATGTCCACCAGTGCTTTGCCGCCTACCTGGTTGAATCCCGGATAGTTTTCCACAAAAGGCGTGGTGGCCACCTGTCCGCCAAGAGCACCTCTTTCCAGAACCACGGCGTGAAACCCGCTGCGCGCTGCATAGATGCCCGCGCTTAATCCGGCCGGCCCTCCCCCCACTATTACCAGGTCGGCTTCAACCTCCGGGGCGTCGTTGTCGGGAATGAAAATGCTCTGCTCTTCCATTTCCAGAAGGGATGCGGCAAAAAGCTCTTCGGTCTGAGCGCCAAGGGCGATAAGGGTTTCGTTTGCAAATGTCTGGGGAACGGACTGGGCTCCGTATTGATCAGCTATTTGAGGAAATGCCTGAATATCGATTAGCTCAAGGGAAATTACTTCAGGTCTTGCCAGGGCCGCTTTAATGGCGTTAACCGCCTGCTGGGGACAATAAGGGCAGGTGGGGCTGACAAATACCTTCACATGCCGGTGTTCTGTAATCTGCTCAAGGACCAGTTCCGTGTCCTGATTTAAATTGGCATTTTGAAATCCGATCAGCAAAATAAGCTCCACCAGCGTCCGGCCCTCCTCGCCGGCGGGGGCGCCAAGCCAACGGATATTAAAAGTTTCAGGCTCAAACAAAATGGTTGGAGAATGGATGACAGAATATTTTTTTGCCAGAGAATGATTAAGACCGTAAGTGTTTACGACGATTTTGTCGCTGACCTGTCCCAAAAGATTAAGAATCTTACTGGCAAGGTCATTGTATGTATCGTTGTTTTTCTTTTGGGTAAAAAGGAGAATATGCACAGGATTTTTCAAGGAGGAAAATATTTGTTCCAACTCTTTTTTAACATCATGGCTGTGAGTATGTTCGTGATGAGCGTGGTCTTTATTTTCCTGCCCTGACATTTTCCTGCCTCCTTGAATGGCTGTTGGTGGTATATAGTCTCTGAGGACTTCGTAAAAAGTCCAATATCTGCGTTACGCGCGATTTCTGAAGGATTTCACGTACGGCTAAGTAGCCTGTATTCTTGGCAATCGCGCAAGCCTTGATCTTGGACTTTTTACAAAGCCGTCTAAAAGTGACTTTTTACGAGTGCGTCAGTCTCTGCTTGAGATAAAATGTGCATAAAATTTATTTTTTGCAACATGTTTGATGGAACCGTAAAAAGTCTTTTTTTACAGGCAGTGTTAAGTTTTAAGTGATTAAGTGTTAAGTAAAATCGAGAAGTTGTCTTTTTTATTGTTTAGCGGTTATTTCAGTATGTTTGAACAAAGAGGATTTAACGGTTTTATGATTTTATGAGATTGATCAACCCAGTGTTTTGTCGTATATAATATTGATGGAACCGTAAAAAGTCCAATTTACGACCCTATCTGAAATCAGACTTTTTACGAGAGCATCAATATTGACGGCTTCGCAAAAGTCCAATATTCTGCGTTACGCGCGATTTCTGAAGAATTTCACGTACGGCTAAGTACGCTGCATTCTTCAAAATCGCCCAAGCCTTGATCTTGAACTTTTTACGGCGCCATCTTTTTTTACATAACCTTACGGAAATATACAGGAGGAAGTTGATGAAAGCACGGATAATGTGGATCGGAATAGCTGTTTTTGCGATTTTGTTCATGGTTCAGTCATTGCCGGCGGCCGAAGAAGGCTCTGATGCCGGCACCGGGGTTGCCGCTGAAGTTGAAGAAACCCTGGACAAAGTCAGGGATGCTGCTGAAGTGGCCAAAGAAAAGGGATCCGGGCTGATCAGTGATGCAGAAGCTTTTTTTGCACGGGGTAATCTGGAGGACTTCAAACGGGTGGTGGAAATCTATGAAGAGGCACTGGAGCAGGATCCCGATAATTTTGACTTCAACTGGAAATGCGCCCGGGCCTGCCGGCATTACGGAGATCTGGCCCAGAAAACGGAAGCAGAGGGCTGGAAAGATATTTGCGCTGAATACGGAAAAAAGGGCATGGGATATGCCTCCAAAGCTATTGAGCTTGAACCTGACAAGCCAAATGGCTATTACTATTATGGATTGTGCTCGGGCACCTATTCCGACGGGGTTGGCCTTTTTACGGCCCTTAAGGAAGGCCTGAAGAACAAGACCCAGGAAAATCTGGAAAAAGCCTATGAAATCGACAAGGATTTCGAGCGCGGCGGCCCCATTGTCGCCCTGGGCCGGTTCTGGCAGGTGGTGCCATGGCCGTACAATGACAAGGAAAAAGCATTGGAACTTTACCGGGAGTTTCAGGAAACCGAATATTTTAAAACAGCCAGCGGTGTGCCGGCCCATGTCTATATGTCCGAGCTTCTCATTGACAAATGGGGCAGTGAGCCCAAAGAAGAAGCCCGGCAGCTGCTTGCCGAAGCCATTTCTCTTACCGACAATGCCTACTGGAAAAAAAAGGCCAAGCAGATGCTTGATGAATTGTAATATTGCTCAGGCAATGAGTAAAATTCTTACATCCATTACATTTGTGTGAGTGGGGCCGGTAACAAGCAGATCCCCGGTTTTTTCAAAAAAATGCCAGGAATCGTTTTCTTTAAGGAAGCAGCAAGGGTCCATGCCCATGGATCTGGCGAGTTTTGCCGTGCTGTTGTCGGCTATGGCTCCGGCGGCGTCAGTGGGCCCGTCGGTGCCGTCGGTTCCCCCGCTTAGCACAATGGTATTTTCACAGTCTGAAATCTCCAGGGCCGCGGCCAGGCAGAATTCCTGGTTGCGGCCTCCTTTTCCCTTTCCCTTAACGACCACCGTGGTCTCCCCGCCCGAAAGAACGCATGCAGGAATGGATACAGGGTGGCCGGTTCTGACAATTTCTTTTGCCACGGCTGCATGAAACCTTGCAGCCTGGGTTGTATCGCCTTCGATCATTGAAGACAGGATTAAACTGTTGTAGCCAAGGCCAGCCGCGCAGCCGGCTGCCGCCTGCAAAGCGTCAAAATTGTTGCCGATGATATGATGAAGACTACGGCTTTTATCTATTTCTCCTGGCTTGGGAGTTTCCGGGATTATTCCTGAAACTCCCTGGTTAAGATGCCGGATTACTTCTGCTGGCAGGGTTTTTGAGAGTTTATACCGGTCCACGAGTTTCATGCAGTCCAAAAAAGTGCCCGGATCTGCCACGCCCGGTCCGGAGGCAATTACATCCAGTCGGTCTCCCACCACATCCGAGAGAATTAGTGAAATTATTGTTGCCGGAGCCGCGGCCCGGGCAAGTTGCCCGCCTTTTATGGATGATAAATGTTTTCGCACAGTATTGATTTCATTGATATCAGCCCCGCAGGCAAGCAGAATGCTTATGGTTTCCTGCTTTTGTTCAAGGCTCAGGCCCGGGGCCGGAAGAGTCAGAAGGGCCGAGCCGCCCCCTGAGAACAGGCAAATCACCAGGTCATCTTTGCCGGCTTTTT